>NZ_JCAFYN010000013.1:0-89877 GCF_059374735.1 Enterococcus sp. GPZ-007
AACCGAGGATTCTTCCTCGGTTTTTTGCATTCTTATAGTCCCACTTCTTCAATAATCAAAAAAATAATCATTCGATCTTTAATCATTGACCGTCTTGTGATTACGATCGTGTTGCAGATACATTCAGCTTGCAAACAATCTCCGCAGGTACCTTTTTTGATACACGGTGTTTTCTCAAGCCCTAATCGATGTGCATTCAACGGTGCGGTATTTTTTCTAACCATTTCAAGAGTTGTATCCAGATCGCCATAAACTTTCTTCATGCTGACAAAGGCCAGAACTTTATCTGGTCCATACGTGATAGCCGCTACCCGATTCCCTACACTATCAACATTCACCAACTCTCCATCTTCAGTAATTCCATTGATACTAGTCAAAAAGTAATCGGCTGTCAGCGCTCGCTTCATCACCTGATGTCGTTCTTCAAGTGTATTCGTTTTTTCGCGGTCAATCATTTTTTGCTTCCGCTGATATAAATTTTCAATAATGCCAGATTGTTCTACAGTGATTGATCCGCCAAATGCAACTGATTTATCTGATGTAATCAATTCTAAGGCTCTATTCTTCGCTTCATTTAAATCCCTGCAAATAATTGGTAGAAAATTTCGTCGTTCTAATTTTTTACTGAGCGTCATTGCCGCAACTGCATAACGCTCGCGTTGATATTCTTCCATTGCTTTCCTCCTTAGATTTATCATCTTCATTTTCAAGGTTTTAGGACACATAAGCAATAGGAGATCAAAAAAACCTAAGAAAATAATCTTAGGCATTTAGAAGTTTATTCTTTTTTGTTGAAGCAGCTCTGAGCGCTACAAGCTCTTTGATATCCTGTAGAATCTTTTCATTTGTTACCTCATAGGAAGTAGATTTTCCTAATTTACTTGATTTGGACCCTTGATACTTGTTCCTAGTATATTCATCGCAGAGCTGAATCAGCTCATCTGCATCATCTAACTCCTTGGCACTGAATGAGACCATTGCAACGAAGTAGCCCTGTTTAGGATAAATCGTACATAAGGCTTTTCCGCTCTTCTTGAACTTTACATTCCACCCCTTCCAATATCCTTCTCCCATGGAACATCCGCTATAAGCAATCTTAGGCTTTACTTTATAGGTTTCTTTTAAATGGTTCTTCAACTCAAGCCATAATGGGTTGGAAATAAAATCCGTGATTTGTTGTTCTGTTGGCTCCTGCTCCGCATTAAATCGTTCACTCCATTGCATAGTAACACCAGCTTTCTCATTTATTTGTTGATAGACACTATTCATTTTACTTGAAAGCTGAATTGTGTGCTTGTTCGATAGTGCTCTTTTTGATATCTAGTTTGAATCGATGGATTCCTATTTGATAAAAAAAATTAGCATTTTTATTTAGGAGATTTAGCTTGAACTGATCTTATCCCACTAACAAAAGAATCACCCAACAAAATTGGATGATTCCATGTTCTATTCTTTTTGAGAGGAACCATTTTGATAGTCGATCTTGATCCCCTCTTGAATATTGTAAACAAAGAGGTTTAATGAAATTTGATCGTCTTCGATACTTTGCGCTTCCATCTGCACACCTCTGGCAACCAACTCGTCCCCTTTAAAATATGGCGTTACACGATAGCGGACATGATGATTCGTTTTTCGAATGTAGTTTCCGATTTCCTTTTCATGATCATTCATCCCTGGGTCATTCATCGAAGCTGTTCCAGTCATCAGATTTTTCAGATTGTTGTTCTCTCCCGAAAATTGATAGGCAATTAGATGTGCACGATTATAGAGAGGTTCATCATTGTAAAATTTTTGCCGCCATCCAGTTGGCTTCACATATAAGCGTTCCCTTTCTTGATGAGGCATCAATTCTTTTCCCAGCATGGCATTCGCGACACCAACGCGGTTTAATTGATCTAAATCAGAAAAGCGAGTCCATGTTCCTTGATCCAAAGAAAGATCATTTTTAGTGAAATCAGGCTGATTATGATTCAATTCGATCGTTTGATGCTGTCCATCATAATCCGGTATTTCCGATAATTGACTAACCGTTACCTCTTTTGTAGTGTTGCTTGGTTCACTATCAGGCTTTACTTGTGAGTAAACGCCGTAAATTCCCGCTAATAATACGACTAGCGCCGAAATTATTTTGGGTGTTTGTTTTTTTGCTGCGATGGTAGTTCAACTCCTAATTCTTTTTCCCATCACGTTGATCCTATTATTTGGTTTGCTGCCAAATTTCTTTGATTGCCGGTACGTTACCAAGTTCTGTCAGATTACTCGGCATGATGACTGTGTTCCCGTTATTTTCAACGACATGTTTAAAGGCTTCAATTCCTAAGTAAGCGATCATTTCATCCGTTAAATTGCTTTCGGCAATCGCCTTATTGATTTCCTTGATACGCGCCGTTTCTGCTTCAGTCAGCTTTGCGATACGATCAGCCTCTGCTGCTGCATCGATTCGGGTACGCTCTGCTCGAGCATCCGCATCAATCTTTGTTTGTCTGGCCCGAGCTTCTGCATCAATCTGCATCTCGGATGACTTCGCTTCAGATTCAAGGATGACGGATTGTTTCTTCCCTTCAGAAATCGTGATCAAAGATTCCTTATCACGACTGGCAGTTATCAATTTGTTCATCGAATTAACAATCTCATTTGAGACAGAAATTTCACCAATATTGATCCGATCAATCGACAAGCCATAGCCGGCAGTAATGTCTTTCACACTCTCGTAAAGGTTCACATTGATTTCTTCCGTCCCATTCAACACTTCATTCAGTTCCATCTTACCGATGATACCGCGTAAGTTGGATTGGCAATCTTGGATCATAGACGTGACAGAATCTTCATTATCATACACAAAAGCACGAGCATCTGTCACGTGATACTTGATTGCTTCATCGATTTCAACAATTACGTTGTCACGTGTAATAACACTTTGTGGTTCAATTTGGATCGGTGTTTGTTTTAGTGACACTCGACGCCGAACTACGTATAAGATCGGGATCATAAAATGTAAGCCTGGTTCGATGGTTTTGACATACTTACCGAAGCTTTCAACGACTTTGACTTCCCCTTGTTGCACGATCACGACCATTTGACTGACGATAAATAGAACAACAATGATGGCGATCACAATTAAGATGATATTAAGTATTAACAATATAGTTCACATCACTTTCTTCTCGATTATTATTGATGACGACTAACAATTCACGACTGGTAAAGTCTACAACCTCAAGCATATCATCAGGCTCCGGTGGTCCGTTAATCACTTTGTAATCATACCAGCTACCCAAAATACGTATGAGTCCAGTTATACCTGACCCTTTACTACGAAAACATTTTCCCATCGTTTTCTGCATTTGATAATCCAACACAATCTCCCCCCCTTCATACCAGTATACCAAATCTTTCACAAGTAAATTTCCCTTTGTTTCATATTACTTTACACAATTCGTCTATTTTTTTACACTATGAAAAGAATGGGGGATAAAAATGGAAACAAGTAAAAAACAATGGTTAGGACTTTTAGTCATTCCATTAGAATTATTGATTGGCGACTATATCTTTCCGATTTTTCACTTAACAAAAGATCCAAAGGTTGCTCTGCTGTCCTCCACACTGCTTTTTGTAGTTGGATTTTTGGTCATGATTTATCTATTTCGCGATTTTTTAAAGGAGCAGTGGAAATCCTATCGTCAAAAACTATTTCTCAGGTTGCTGTTAAGTATTATATTAGTAGCAGGTATTTTTCTATTGTTGCGCGTTGTTCGTGGATTGATCCCCAGCGAGTTACTGGAACTGCGCTCTTCGACAACCGATTCTTCGCAACCGCTTAGTCCAAGCTGGGCTGTCATGGCAGCCGTTGCGCCATTTATTGCTCCGTTTGCGGAAGAGTTGACCTTTCGCTATTTACTGTTAGGAAAAATATCTAATAAAATACTCCGCATTATTATGCTTTTCATTCAAGGTATTTTATTCGGCCTCGTTCATTGGAGTAATTTTAATGGCAATATCTATGCCATGATTCCTTATATGGTTCTAGGCGTATATTTTGGTTTAATTTACCTGTTATCGAAAAATATCTGGAGCTCCATTATGGTTCATTGGATGCTAAACACAATGAACGCAATGTTACCCGCTCTACTGCTTCTAGTTCTTAGTCTATTCGGTATCAAAATCTAATCCTCCGCGTGAGGATTTTTTTATTCCAGTAATTTTCCATACAAGAAAAACAAGTACAGTCCAACTCCACATATCAGTAACAAACAACCACATAATACTATTTTGTGCAGTTGATTCTCACCACTCATTACGGGATATTTCACGTCAAGATATTTACTGCGACTAATCAATGCAACTACTAACAACAGTGTTGGAAAAAGAAAAACAGTCAGTTTGCTCCCCCAGCTATTTACTCCTCCATCAAAACCAAATTGGATTGGAATTTTTGCTGGCAAGCTGGGATAGAAAAAAATCCCTAAACCATAGAGAACTATAGAAATTGCGAGACTGACTCGAAATACCAAGCGATAAACTCGTTCAAAAATCATTTCCCTTCCCTCCCTCGATGATTAGCACATAGTATATTCCTACGTTCAAAAGAACTCTAGTAAATTCAAGTGCAAAATATACTAATTTTATGACGAACAAATTCCTTCATTAAAGTAAACAGTACTAATGAATCAGCTTAAGCCACAAATATTCTTTTTTGCATAATCCGCTTACATCAAGACACAAAAAAACCAACGCTCAGCCACAAACGTTGGTTTAATCAGGATATAATACCCTAAACGAAAGTTTCCTCCCGTTTCACCCTTAGCATACATCAACCATTGATTGAATAGCAAGGGTGCTTTTCAACAAAAGTAATAAATACCAAAAAGAATTTAGAGACATTTTTTATTAGACATTTCTTGGGTATCTTGATTCTTTGTGGACTACAAAACAAAAGAGTGCCATCCCCCCTGCTGTATCAAGGTTTCGGCACTCTTCACTGAAGCGGGTGACGAGAATCGAACTCGCGACGGAAGCTTGGGAAGCTTCTGTTTTACCACTAAACTACACCCGCAGTACATTAGAGAGTATAACGCTTTTTATTCAATCAAACAACTATTTCTTCCAAACAATAAAATTGACATTTTGACCATTACTGACTATCCTTCTTACATAGCGCTTCTATTTCTATTTGACACTGAAATCTGAGCATTAGATAATTAAGACAACAAATCTAAATCAGATCGCGGGGGAATATCCATGAAGAAGTCCAAGTTGATTGTTCAAGGAAGTTTAAAAATACTTGGCGGGTTTTTAAGCTTAGGAGTATTGCTATTTGGCTTTGTGGGAACTTTTCACTATTGGAATGCCTGGGTATTTCTATTAACTTTAGCAATTTTGATGATTGCGATGGGAATTTTTCTCTTTTTTAAAAACCCCGCCCTGTTGCAAAGAAGACTCGATGGGAAAGAAGCTCAAGATTCTCAAAAGAAATATGTCGTTTTCATCGGGCTGTTGTTCATTTTCTCTTTTTTGCTTGCTGGATTAGACCAGCGATTTGATTGGTCGAAAGTTTCGCCAGCTATATCCTTCCTTGCACTCATTATTATGGTCACAGGCTATGCTATGTACGCCATCGTAATGATTCAGAATTCATATGCCGCGCGTGTAGTGAAGATAGAAAAAAATCAAGCTGTCATTGATACTGGGCTCTATGCAATGGTTCGTCATCCTATGTATACGGCTTGCCTACTATTATTTCTGGCAATGCCCATCGTTTTGGGATCTTATATTGCGTTAATTCCTATGTTAGCCTTCCCTGTTGGCTTAGTATTGCGTATTAAAAACGAGGAAGCATTATTGACTGCTGAATTAGAAGGCTATTCAGAGTATGTAAAAAAGACGAAATATCGATTAATTCCATATATTTGGTAAACAGATTGAGTTCACTTCATTGGAGGCGTTTGAATGGAAAAATTAACTACCGTAAAACAAGCGATTAACAACAATACAAATACTATCGTCTTCATTTCCTCTGAGACTTGTAGTATCTGTCACGTGGACGAACCGAAAGCAAGAAAACTTGCTGAGGATTATGAAATCCCGTTTCATCATTTGGATATCATGCAAGAACCAGAATTAGCTGGCGTTTTTGAAGTTTTGACAGTGCCAGCAGTATTGATTTATCACGAAGGAAAGGAAATTGCACGTCAGGCACGTTTTATCGATTTTCATTCCATGGAAAAACTCTTGCAGCAATTGCCAAAAGATACGGAAACAACAGATTATCAATCTTTGTTCAAGTAAAAAAGACTGAGCGCTCGCTCAGTCTTTTATTTGTTATCATTATTATGATGCAAGAAGTAAATCAATGTTTGTAATTCGTTGGTCAAATCAACGCTTTGAATAATGACATCATCTGGCGCTGTTAAACGAGCGGCAGTAAAGTTCAGAATTCCCTTGATACCAGCGTCGGCTAATTGATCAACCACTTGCTGTGCTTGTTGAGCTGGTAAGGTTAAGATTGCGATCTCGATTTGCTGTAATTTGATTTGTTCAACCATATTGTCTAATGGATAAACGGGAATACCGTCTACAATGCGGCCGACGATATCTTCCTTGACATCAAAGGCACAGCTGACACGGATACTATTGCTTTGGTGGAACTTGAATTTCAACAAGGCACTCCCTAAATTACCGACACCGACTAGTGCTACGTTGGTCAATTGATCGTCATTTAAGATTTTTCCGAAGAAATGCATCAAGTCTTCCACGTCATACCCATATCCACGCTTGCCTAACTCCCCAAAGTAAGAAAAGTCACGGCGAATCGTTGCGCTATCGACTTGGATGGCCTCACTTAGTTCTGTTGATGATACTTTGGTTTTTCCAGCATTATTTAAAATACGTAAATACCGATAGTATAACGGCAATCGTTTAACAGTCGCTTTTGGAATTGAATGTTCTTTCACAATAACTCTCCTTTATCAAAAAATTTCGTAATTGTTGACTACTGCACTATAATAGCAAGAATCTTAGTGAAATTGCAACGCACTTGCTCGAAAATTTGTGAAAAAATCACGATTAATTGAAATGACCGCTTCCAATCGCAACGACCTCGAAAATATGTTAGACTAAATCCATTCGGAAAAATAAATTTAAGGAAGATATCCAATGATTTTATTACAAGCAAACCAAATTGCTCGCTATTTTGGTGCCGACACACTGTTTGAAAACATTCATCTAGAAGTCGCCAGCAAAGCACGGATCGGCTTAGTCGGACGAAATGGCGCAGGCAAATCTACTCTTTTAAAAATTATCGCTAATATCGAAGCTCCTGATGCGGGTCAAGTGATTAAAAATAAACAGGCTTCCTTGGGTTATCTGGCTCAAGATACTGGTCTGGATTCGACTGAGACTATCTGGAATGAAATGCTGAAGGCCTTCGAAAAAGTTCGTCAAATGGAAGCCCGGATGCGGGAAGTTGAAGTCGCGATCGGTGAAACTCCAGAAAGTAATAGTCGCTACGCTTCTTTGTTGAAGGAATATGATCAGCTGCAGCATGATTTCAATGACCAAAATGGCTATGGCTATGAAAATGAAATTCGCAGCGTCCTGCATGGATTTAAGTTTGACGAAAGCTTCTATGACAAAGAGATCAGTACCTTGTCAGGCGGACAAAAAACGCGTCTGGCCTTAGCGCGGATGCTGTTGATCAAACCTGATATCTTGATCCTCGATGAACCAACCAACCATTTAGATATCGAGACACTAGCTTGGCTGGAAGATTATCTACAGGGCTATCCCGGTGCTCTTTTGATCGTCTCTCATGACCGTTATTTCTTAGATCGTGTCGTCAATGAAATTTATGAAATTTCTCGTCATAAAATCCGCCATTATAATGGAAACTATTCTCGTTATTTGGATTTGAAAGCCGCACAGCTTGCCAGCGATTGGAAAGCTTATGAAAAACAACAGGTTGAGATCGAAAAATTAGAAGATTTTGTTGCCCGCAATTTGGTTCGTGCTTCGACTACCAAGCGCGCCCAGAGCCGGCGAAAAGCTCTAGAAAAAATGGATCGTCTTGATCGACCAGACGGCAAAGAAAAATCAGCGAAGTTTATGTTTGATATCGATAAGGTTTCTGGAAACGTCGTTCTACAAGTAGAAGAAGCTGCCATCGGTTATGAAGAAACATTATCAGAACCGATCGATATGGATATTCGACGGGAAGATGCCATCGCGCTCGTTGGACCAAACGGAATCGGCAAATCCACCCTGTTGAAATCGTTGATCGGTCAAATTCCCTTTATTAAAGGAAAACCGCATTTTGGGACGAATGTTACGATCGGTTACTATGACCAAGGCCAGGCAGATCTACATGGGAACAAGACAATTCTAGCCGAGCTTTGGGACGAACATCCTACAACTCCGGAAAAAGATATCCGAAATGTTTTAGGCGGATTTCTTTTTAGTGGTGAAGATGTTGAAAAGACCATCCCCTTATTGAGTGGTGGAGAGAAAGCGCGTGTGGCATTAGCGAAGCTTTCCATGAATAAGGAAAACTTTTTGATTCTCGATGAACCAACCAACCACTTGGATATCGATAACAAAGAAGTTTTGGAAAATGCTTTGATCGATTATCAAGGAACGCTGCTGTTTGTTTCCCATGACCGCTATTTCATTAATCGAATCGCGAATAAGGTCATCGAGTTGTCTCCCGAGGGCAGCAAATTATACCTTGGTGATTACGATTATTATTTGGAAAAGAAAAAAGAAGAAGAAGAGATCGCAGAATTACAGGCAAAAGAAGCAACTCCTGTTGAGGCGCCGAAAAAGAAATTCTACCAAGACAAAGAACAACAGAAATTAATTCGTAGTTTACGTCGCAAGATCGAAACGATTGAAGAAAATCTTTCTGCTTTGGATGAAAAGATCGACGAACTGGAAACACAAATGAGTCAACCAGATATTTTAAATGACCATGTTCAGCTATTAGAATTAACCAATGAACTAGAAGCCAAAAAGGCCGAGCAGGAAGAACAACTTTCTAGTTGGGAAGAGCTCAGCTTAGAACTAGAAGAATTCGAATAACTTACAACTTTTGACCGATGACACCTCACTCTTTTTTCGTTTTAATAATAGAGTGGAGGTGTTTTTTATGCGACGAAAAATTCGTCCTTTTTCAATTTTACTTGGCAGTATTTTAGTTATCGCTAGTCTGGGGATCCTCTCTTCTCGATTTTTCCATTTTAATAATCAAGTCAATAGTCAACAAGACTTTTCTGCCGATGCCAACCAATATCTGCAAGAGCACGGACAAGATTTTTCATTATTAATTCAGACAGACTCGCGTTGGGCTGATCAAGCCTATGGTAGCGGCTCTGCTCAAAATAATTTAGCTACTAACGGCTGTGCCATCACTTCTTTAGCAATGATTCTTTCCTATCAGGAAAAACGAACCGTTTATCCTACAGAAATCTTACAATGGAGCGGCGATCATTATTATGAAGCCGGACAAGGAACAGCTTGGTCGATCTTCCCTGCTTTTGCTCAGAATTACGGCTTAAAAATGGAAGACCTCGGTAAAGACCAAACGAAAATCCAAGAACATATAAATCAAAACCAGCCAGTTGTTGTCTCTGTCAATCCAGGGGAATTTACCGATGTTGGGCATATCATGGTAATCAAAAAAGACCTGCAAAGCGATCAAATCATCGTTTACGATCCTAATGACAATCCAGATAAGGAACACTACATGCAAAAATACTCCCTTGACCATCTCATGCCCCAGCTCGCTAATGCATGGGCATACACAAAATAAAGCTGACGCATATGCGCCAGCTTTATTTCTGGGGGTTCCTGCTTTCACAGGGGAAAAAGAATTATTTTTAGGGTTAAGTTCATCTTACGCTAAACATTTGAAAAAGCTATGAGCATTTTAAACAAAAATAAGAAAAAAATGTGGCTTAATTATGAAGAGTTGCTCGCTCCAACTTTTCACAGAAAAAACATTCATGAGTTCTCGATTGCAGGAAAGACTCATGAATGTTTTTTTCTAATTTATTTGCTGAACCAGCGAGTGAAGAATCTGGTTCATTTTTTTGCCATTATCTTCTTTGATAACTTTTTCTGATAAGATAAACGAACCGCCAACCCCAATGACATGAGGATTGTCCAAATACTCGACAAAATTCTCTTGGTTGATTCCACCAGTTGGTAGGAATTTTACGTCATAAAAAGGAGCGCTAAGCGCATTGATAGCTTTTAAGCCGCCATAAATATCTGCGGGAAAAAACTTCACGACATTGATTCCATATTCGGTTGCGGATTGAATGTCTCTTGGTGTCGCAGTTCCAGGAAAAACCGGAATATCCCGCTCTAAACAATATTCGATCACCTCAGGAACAATTGCCGGGGAAACGACAAACTGCGCACCGTTTTCAATCGCAATCTTTGCTTCTGCAAGTGTTCGTACCGTCCCTGCGCCAACCATCAGCTTACCAGATACTGCTAATCGCTTGATGGCTTCACCGGCAAGGTCACTTCGGAAGGTCACTTCGATCAAAGGGACATTATTATCTAATAGAATCTCCTCTACTTTCGGTAAATAGCTCAAATCCGTCGCGGTATAAAGTGGTAATAGTTTGCTTTGGATTACTTGTTGATAGACTTTATGCTCCATGTTTACAGGCATTATTTTTTCTCGCTTTCTACGTAATTTTTACTTTTTACGTTTGGTAATCGCTTCATGCAGTCCTTGCATATAAGTGATTCCCATCGCCCGATCATACAAACCATAACCCGGTCTGGCTACTTCACCCCACAACGTCCGACCATGATCTGGGCGGATTACGCCGTCAAATCCGACTTCCACCAAAGCTTCCATGATCGCATACATGTCAAGAGACCCTTCCGTAGATAGATGCGCAGTTTCTTTAAACTTGCGGTAACCTAGAAACTCAACATTCCGGAAATGAACAAAGTTGATACGATCGCCAATGGCATGAACGATTTCTACCATATCATTGTCTGGATCAGCACCTAGAGCTCCTGTGCACAGAGTCACACCGTTATACGGAGAATCAACCATACTGATGATGCGTTGTAAATCGGCTAAATTTTTGGTGATCCGAGGGAAGCCAAAGATTTCCCAAGGTGGATCATCCGGATGAATCCCCATTTTCACATCCGCCTCTTCACAAACCGGAATAATTCGTTCAAGGAAGTATTTAAGGTTATCAAATAAAACCTCTTCGGTTACTCCCTCATACATTTCAACTAACGAATTGAATTTGTTTAGCCGTTCCTCTTCCCAACCAGATAGTTGAAAACCTTTTGACTGACTGCTGATTAATTTGTACATATCGCCGGGTTCCATGTTGTCTACAACTGCTTGGTCATACAACAAAGCTAAACTACCATCTTCATTTTCGTAATTCAAAGTAGTTTTGGCCCAACCAAAAATTGGCTTAAAGCTGTAGCAGATCAAATGAACCCCACATTCAGAAAGATTTCTAATGGTTTGGATATAGTTGTCAATGTAGTGATCACGTTCGTTTGTTCCAGCTTTTATCGCATCGTGAATCGCAACACTTTCAATTCCTAGTAATTCCAATTCTTCTTTTTCAATGGATTCTTTTAATTCGCGTATCTCTGAAACTTCCCAAACATCGCCTGGCATTTTGTTCAGCAATGTACCGACTACCCCATTGATACCGGGAATTTGTCTTACATGATTTAAAGGAATGGAGTCGCCTTTCTCTCCATACCATCTAAAGCCCCACTTCATTTATTCTAGTCTCCTATTCCTAATTAAGTGTTTTTTTCTACATTAAACCTTGAGTACGCTTTTGCTAAATGTTTAAAAGTCGTCTTCATCGTCCTCTTCGGTTACTTCCGATGCATGCCAAACGTCAAGGCTATCTGCGCCTTGCGCCAATACGGCTGGCGCAATTTCTTCAACCGAGGTATTCAAGATTTGATGGTTGATCGTTTCCAGCAGCATCGGCAAGTTCACTCCACCGATCACATAGACTTTATCTTGAAGCTCTGAATCTAGTCCATTTGTGATCAAGACGGACTGATTATAAGGACTGGCACTGACTAAGTCTGTTAATACGATGACCCCAGCATCCTTATTTACTTCTTTGATCGCAGATTCGATCGTTGCTCCTAATTCTTGAACATCCTCTCCGGGATTAAGATTGACTGTAGCGATGTTATTGGTTGTGCCTACGATTACTTCCGCGGCATCCTTCAAGCCGTCACTTAACTTCCCGTGTGTGGCAATGACGATTCCTAACATATGACCCTCCATTTCTCTCACTGAAACAAACTCGTGACAGCGACAATATTTTCCATATTCAACTGCTTTTCTTTTAAATCGGTTGGATTCAAATAGAAAGCATCCTTTGTTTGATCTTTTCTTGCACTAAAGAGATAACTCACCTTTTGATCAGATGCTAGATAGTCTAGCTTTTCAGTTACTTCGCTATTGTTTGGAGATTTCCCGACCAAATGTAACGGAGCCGAGGCCCCCACACTATCTAAATAATAGATTTCGCAATGTCCCTTGACTTGCCTTTGCAGCTCTTCTAGACCTTTATTGCCATAGCTGCCTTCATCTAAAAAGGCATAGGCAATCTTCTTTTGTTTGTTTTCCGCGATCATTTTCAGCATTGCTAGTATTGATGATGTATTGCGGACGAGCGTTTTTCGATTGGACAAACCTTTCGTGATTTTCCCAAGCAGGATAAAATAGCCTGCATAAATCGCGATGATTACGAATGTACTCAGCGAGTTCAATTGAAATGAACTTGGTGAAAACCGCATATAAATCAAGGTCCCAATAACTCCCAAAAGAATCGCAATAATCGTGCTAGCCAAAATGAAGGTAGTCGTCTTTTTCGCTTGATCCTTTCGATCGAACAGCTGATAGGAGCCAAAACTTTCAGGAGGAGTATCATAGAAGGTGCAAATCACGCGATCCGCTTGCTTGATATTGCCAACGTAGACATTCCGTGAAGCATACTTCTTTTGCTGATCGTATTCGATGACTTGAATATCTTCCCGCATTTTCGCTATATCTGTCACCAAGGCTGTTAGAAACCGCTTCTTGCTTTTTTCTGTTCGCCGCAGCCGATAAACGTATTGATAACGGAATAGCCAATCTTTGAATGCTTCTGTTTGCTCCATCTGTTCTCTCTCCTGTCCTTCGATTCAACGATTGTTACAGATCAAATTGCTTTAAGACATCTTTTAGGCTTGATTTTGGTGCTGATGGTGTGGCTTGGAAATAGATATCTTCGACCCCATAATTGTCATGCATATCCTTCAAACGTTCAGCGTCCTCTTTGTTTAAGTAAACAGATTTCGTTACCAAAATATCTTTATCAGGGTCTTTTTGCGCGATCCCCCCGATATTCAACTCTTTCATTGGTACCCCGTGTTTGACCAGGTCATAGATAACACTCACCGTTTTTGTAATCAAGATACAGTTATACTCTTTGAAATTGAACTCATCCCAATAAAATTTCGCCTTTTCCGGAGTTATCACGATCGTTTTCTGACCGGTACGACTCCCAGCATTTTTGTATAGATCACGCATGAACTTATCTTTTGCGACCACCTCATCTACGACAAAAATTGAGTTAACTCCGCTTTTTTGTGATAAAGTCATCATTACTTGTCCGTGGATCAACCGTTCATCCACTCGAGCTAAATTAATTACGCCCATGATTTACACTTCCTTTTCATCATTATAAGATTCCGACTCCGGCTAAAACGATTAAGATTAAGGTTAGCCACAGCAATGCTTGGGTTACTTTCAGGCCTTTCTTCGTATAGAACCAATAAACGCCCATAACGACTGCTAGCGGTAAAATACCTGGTACGATCTGATCAAGAATTTCTTGAATGACGAACTTCCGTCCCGAGATCGCAAACTTCAGTGTCGATTCAACTTTTACATAATTTCCTGCAAGAATGCCCATCATAAACAGCCCCAGTACCGAGAGTGCTTCGATTGCTGTCTGAACACCGGTACTTTGCATCAAGCCAGTTGCATTTCGTCCCATTGTGAAGGATTGTCTCGCAAAGAAGACACCTAACGCCGCTTGATAAATTGCGAAGAAAACAAACGGGAATAAGGCTCCTAAGGCACTTCCTTGTTGTGCCCATGGTACGGCAATCGCAATAAAAATATATTGTACGGTTCCCGAGTCAATGGCATCTCCGATCCCAGCGAGTGCTCCCATCAAGCCAGCCTTCGTGTTATACATTAAATCATCTTGCATCAAGATTTCTTTTTTCTCGTATTCTTCTTGTGCGCGTTGCTGCTCCATGGATGACATCAAACCAGTAATAACACCGCCACCCCAGCTTAACTGTGTGTTGAAAAATAGTAACTGACGTTTATAGGCTGCCTTTAAGGCATCATCGTCTTTGTATAATTTCTTCAAGATTGGCATCATCGCATAGAGTAATGATGGTGCCAAATAACGTTCAAAGGAATGAGGTATTTCATTCGCAAAGTGCCATCTCAGATATGCTTTTGTGACATCCTTACTAGTAATTTCTTCAGGTGCCATATTTTTATTTGTTCGTTCTTCCGCCATGTTTTTTCCCTCCTATTTCTATTCATTAAAATCCGTCATCATAATCATCGTCGTCATCAAAGGTCGCGCCAGAGCTAGGCGATGCAGACTCCGCTGCCGGTGCGGCTCCTTTTCCTTTTTGTGACTGTACAAAGATCAAGGCAATCAAAATTCCGAAAATCGCATAAGTAACCATTGTGATTTCTAGAGATTTCAATACCACACTCATGAAATAAGCAAGGAAGAAAAAGACCATATAATCTTTACGTCCAATGACATACACTGTCGTCGCAATCCCGATTGCAGCCAATCCGCCGCCGACTACTTCAAGGATATGGATAACCACTGTTCCTTCAAGCGCATTGATAACATCTGCAATGACTGGAGCACCTAAATAAAGTGCGATAAATACTAAAGGTACAAACAATACGAACGAGGCAATCGTCGGATAAAGAATAATTGAGCGTTTGATCGCGTTTGCATTCAAATCTTCAACCGCTTTGTCTGTATATTTACCTAAAAATGTGTTGATAAAGAACCGGAATTGATATAAGTAACTTCCTAATAGTCCAACGGGTACAGCGACTGCGATCGCCGCTTCTGGTTTCAAGTTTCCTAGTAAAGCTACTGGAACAGCAATCGCCGCTGCGATCGATGGTTCCGCCGGCATTGATCCACCTGGTGAGAACACCCCCATATAGATCATTTGCAAAGCAGCAGTAACGATCATTGCTTGAGCAACGTCACCCATTACCAAACCGACAACTAATCCGGTCATCAAAGGTGAAAAACGCAGGGTTAGGGTTGCCCCTCCTCCTAGCCAACGTGACATTACCGCAGCGACCCATAGAGCAATTAATAGGCTCTGCATTACACTTAAAGTATCCATAAGTTCCTCCTTATTGTCTTCATGCCGTAGATTCTTCCACTAGTTGCGTTGGCGTTAGATAGCTACGACTTATTTCTGGTATTTCAATGATAATAAAATTGCCGAAAAAGAAACTGACATCCTTTTAACGATTATTAATATAGTCCTCTAGTTCAAAAATTGATTCCTTCAATAAATTTATCGTGATCGGTATCGGCAACAGATGTACCTTTTCTTTCGAATCGACAAAATTTACGATTTGATCAATCGTTGTCTCATCTGGAGTTATTTTCATCTGTTTTAACGACATTGGCAGACACAGCTCTTGATAAAACGGCAGCAGCGCCTCTATTTGATCCCATTTCTTTTCGACAGCTAGCTGATAGAAGATACCATAGGCAACCTTCTCTCCATGTAAGAAATCATGACTTTCAGGAATGAATTTGCTCATGCCGTCATGCATCGCATGGGCGATCGCATTTCTAGCATACTTGTCACCTAACCCTCCGACTAAACCTGCCACTGCAAAAATGATTTCTGATAGGCGGATGAATTCTTCGGTGACTTCGCCGGATTTCATATCTTTAATCGCCTTCGCCGAATCCTTCAAAATAGCTTCCTTACAAAGGGTGGAAGTATAGCCTGCCAACTGTAAAAAGGGTTCATTTTTTAAATGCTCTTGCTGTAATATGGCATCTGATTCATACCATTTCGCGATTGTGTCAGCGAGTCCCGCAACAAAGTAATTTACAGGTGCATCAATCACTAATTTGGGATCGGTAATGAAAAAGCATGCTTGTCGCAGGAAGTGTTCACTTTTACCTTCTGATTCACCACTTTCCTTGTACATCACCGAAAGAGGTGTCCAGGGTGCACAATTACTGGCGAGTGTTGGGATTACTCCAAAGTTTACATTTAACGTATGGGAGGCATACCCAACTAGATCGGTTAATTTTCCACCACCGACTCCAATGATGAAATCAATCTTCTTTTCCTTAACAACTTCTGCGATTCTGTCAGCTCCATAATAGCTGCACTCACCGGTGTATTGCAGGAAATCGAAGCTATAGGCTGAGTGCTCTAGAAAGCTTAGAAAGGGTTTTGCCTTTTCAAAAGAAATCTGACCATGAACGATCAAAACCTGTTTCGCTGAAAACTCTTGTAACAGTTCTGGCACAAAATCGATCGCACCAACATGATACCGATAAAATTGAGGTCCTACCTTTACCTTCAAATCTGTTAACATTTTTTGCACCCCTAACTAGCTGACAGCTTTGCTTTGCGCCTGAACAGATCGTTC
Source organism: Enterococcus sp. GPZ-007 (assembly GCF_059374735.1). Taxonomy (NCBI): domain Bacteria; kingdom Bacillati; phylum Bacillota; class Bacilli; order Lactobacillales; family Enterococcaceae; genus Enterococcus; species Enterococcus sp. GPZ-007. The sequence continues at coordinate 16,745 of NZ_JCAFYN010000013.1, forward strand.
AGGAATCCTTCCAGCTACGACATCCTCCACATCTCGCAGGCACTTTGCGCCCATCTCTTGTAAGCATTCCATTGTATAAGCCGAAGTATGAGGAGTCATGACTACATTACTAAAGGCAAGATACGGATGATCTTTGCGTCCTGGCTCTTCTTCTAAGACGTCTGTCGCTACTCCCGCAATTTTGCCGGATTTTAAAGCGCTAACAATTGCTTCTTCATCTAATAAGGCACCGCGAGCACTGTTGGAAAGATAGACATTGTCCTTCATTTGCGCGATTTCTTCAGTGGAAATCATATGATAGTTCTCTTCATTTAAACTGGCACAAAGGCAAATGATATCTGATTCCTGCAATAGTTGGGAAAGTTCAACTTTTTTTGCCCCATAGCTTTCAATATGCAACGCTGACTTGTAAGGATCATAAGCTAAAACGTTGCAGCGAAAACCATTTCGCAGTGTTTCGACGACACAGCTGCCAGTATTTCCAACACCAATCACACCGACAGTTTTATTGAATAAAGTCCGACCAACAAAATTGGCACGATCTTCCCAGCTGTCATTTTTTACACTCAAATCAGCTTCAACGGTTTTTCTTAAAAGCGCTAACAGATTTGTGATGTTGTTTTCTGCGACCGCGTCCCGCTCAACCAAAGCTGGAATGATCGAAACGAGCGTATCGTGTTCACGTGCGGCTTCAATATCAATGTTGTTGTAACCAATCCCATGTCTGGTAATCAAAATAAGTTCATCCTTATGATCAAAAAATTCCTGAGTAAAAAATGGTGTGACACTTGCAATAATGATATTGTAGCCTTGTAAATTTTCCGCTAATTCGCGACCACCGATTTCTCCATCAAAGGTAAATGATTGAACCTCACCGATTTTTTCAAGTCGTTCCAGCTGATCATGGAATATTTTGCCGAAACTGCTTGAATTTACGATCGCTATTTTGTATTTTCCCATCTTTAAAGCTCCTTCTAATCATGTTCTATAGTACTGACACAGTGACTTCTTCTCCTTACTGAACTGATTTAGCTTCTCTTTCATCCATCTCCTTTTCATTCAGAACACTTAAACGTCATGCATAATAAGAATTGATTCGGAAACCGGTTTATGATAACGCATTCAACCTTATGCCTTTATTATACAAAAAAATATTTTTTTGTAAATAGGAAAAATAAAAAATATTTTTGTTGATTTTTATTTTGTTTCCTAGTATCTTATGGTTAAAGAATAATCTAGGAAGGAGGGATACCATGTCTAGCCCTATTCACTTACAAATCAAATCGATGTATAAAGATTTTAGTCAGAAGGAACAAGCCATTGCCGATTACATTTTAGAAAATCCCAATAAGGTAAGTCACAGTTCTATTAGTGATCTTGCTGCTGAATTAGGTATCGCTGACTCAACTTTTTTTCAATTCACAAAAAAGTTAGGCTTCAACGGATTCAAGGATTTTAAGCTGGCGCTGCTGAAGCAGGAAAATGATTTGACAGCTGTTACGATTCACGAGAATGTTCAAAAGGACGATTCTGAATTGGTGATGGCTCAAAAAGTTTTCAATTCAAATATGACAACTTTAACTGACACAAAAAAGCTGTTGAAGGAAGAAGATTTGAAAAAAGCAGTGAAAATGATCTCTGATTCTCGCAGACTCTATTTCTTCGGCGTCGGCGGTTCAGAAATCGTGGCCACTGACGCTTACCATAAGTTTTTACGCTCTCCTATTCCTGTAGGTCATAGTACGGATTATCATATTCAATTAATGGAAGCCACCTTGCTTACTGAAGAGGATTGCGCCATGTTCATCTCTCACTCAGGTAAGTCGAAGGAAACAATTCATATCGCTGAAGTAGCCAAAAAGAATGGCGCGAAGGTAATCGTGGTGACTAGTCAAATCAATTCACCTTTAGCCAAACTAGGTGATGTTGTCTTTATTTCGATCTCTGAGGAAATTGAGTTCCGCTCTGAGGCGTTGGCTTCAAGGATCGCTCAATTAAGTATCATCGATTCGCTCTATGTGATTCTGATGTTCAATCACCGCAAACACGCCCAAGAAACGATTTCCAAAGTTCGAGAAGTCATTTTGAGCATTAAAGAATAGACCACAGAAGAAGCCTCTCTTCAATTAGTCAGTAGTTGTACAGACTAATTGAAGAGAGGCTTCTTTATTTTGTTGGCTGAACTAACCCTTTTGATTGTTTGATAGCTAACTGATCTATTAATAGTAATAGGAATTATCGCAGCGGAGCACTCCCTGTCCTGAATAATCAGAAGCTGAATCTAATTAATGAAAGCCGCTTGGATGTTCAGATATCGACTTGATAGCCTTGCAGTCGAGATCGCGCGCGTTTTGAGAATAGTAGTATCTTTTCATATGACTATCCTACAACACATATTGAAAAATCATATAGTAATGGCTTGCCGCACCTGCTAAGACGAACAGGTGGAACAGTTCGTGATTGCCAAATGCCGGAAGATGGAATTGACATTTTTTTGAGGCATAAACAAAAGCTCCGATCGAATACAAGATCCCACTGATAAACAGCCAAGCGATTGCTGTGACTGGCAAATTTTGTGCTAGTGGATTAATCAGAAAAACAATCCCCCATCCCATGATTAAATAGATGATCGCACTGAACCATTTTGATTCTTTGAACCAAATTACTTTGCCGATAATCCCCACGAATGCCAACGACCAGATCAAGATCAGACTGATCCACCCTAGCAAGCCTTTTAAACAAAGCAGACAGATAGGCGTATAACTTCCGGCAATCAGGCAAAAGACCATCGAATGATCAATCTTTTGCAGAATCCGGTGAACCTTCGGCGAAATATAAAAAATATGAAAAATTGTCGATGCCGAAAATAATAAAATCAGGCTTGCACCATAAATGCAAAACGAAACTAATTTGATTGGCGCACTATCTTGTCTGACCGATAACAAAATCAACAGAACCGTTCCGCCAATTGACAGCAATGCTCCCCACAAATGCAACAGCCCGCTGGTTACACTTTCTGTATCACAATACAGTTGCTTTTTTTCCATCATTAAGTTCCTCCATTTCTACACGTTCTCTGTTTTGTTAGTGGCTCTGTTCCAGACTGATATGAATTTCGCTCCAAACATGGTCGGCAAAGTGTGGATCAAGCCTTTGCTCACATTGTTTTTTAGCGAACTCATCAGACTACCGTTCACTCCGCCGCAATGTACAAAATCATCACAAAATAATTGAACCGTTCATTCAATAAGACAGTAAAAAAATTTACTTCACTGTAATGTCACCATTTCTTGTCTCAATGGTGACTCGAGGAGTAGATAACTTCGCTTTTTTCGTCCTTCCTTCCCAGCGATTATCTACCTTACCTTCTTTTGTTTTTACATCAAGCTGAGGTGTCTGTGAGTCTGGTAAAGACACAGTGACAGTGCCATTTTTGGAGAATACAGACAGATCATCCGCTAAATGATTTACTCCAAGATTGAGACTTCCATCGCCGCTAGCTGTAAATTCGCCTGCGCCAGAAAAATCCGTTACAGTTAAATTACCGCTTTTTGTTTCGTATTCTACCTGTCCTTTGAGCTCATCCAAGGTTGCTTTTGAACTTGTCGTGTGGAGTACGAGCCGCTTCACTTTAGACTTGTGCAGTTTTATTTCTCCGCTGGTGCTTTTGATCCGAAGTGTTCCTTTACTGGTTAATGAACGACTAGAAATCAAGCCGCTGGTCGTAGTCAGCTTAATCGTATCTGCTGTTAGATCATCTCCATAAATTTTTCCGCTCGTCGTGTGTAAGGTGAGACTGGACATCGATTTATTTGAAAGATGAGTTTCAACTTTGCCGCTAGTTGAATGAATCCGCAGCTCATCAGAGTAGTTTTTAGGTAATGATAAGACCATTTTGCTTTTAAAATCTGTTCCTATCGGTCGTCTACCTTCTTGGATCGACAAGGTATCACCATTCTTTGAAACCTTCGAATAATACTTACGCTTGTCTTTGTTTAAATATTCCTCTAAAACAACCTTTTTACTACTTGAGTTTTTGATTAGCAGATCATCCGCGTCATAATCCAAAACAATTTTTGAGACTGCACCGATTTCAACCGTCTGCGTGTTGACAAGCTCTGCCTCTTTATCAGAACCACAAGCCATTAAGCTGCTCAGTATTCCTCCTACCATTAAATAAAATAATTTTCGCTGTACTTTCATCCTTTCACCCCTCCTGTTAATTGAACCATTCATTCAATGAAATGCTTTAAGAAAAACAGAGCCCTGCTCTGTTAAGCTTGATATGCATGCAATAGTAAATCTAAACAAATGTCCTTTGCCTGCTGCATTGAGATTGTGCTGTCTTTTTCAAAGGCATCATACTTTATATGCATTCCCCACCAAGCAATACTTTCAACAACAGCTCGAGTCGTATAAAAAAGATTATCTACTTCCCGAAACTCGTCCTTCTCAATAAATAGCTTAATGTACTGCTGAACCTGACTAAAGTAACGCTTCCGATAGTCACGGTAATAGAAGCTTAAATCTCGCAGATCTGCTTCATTATGTTCGATGATCAAACAGCTGACTGAGTATTTTGAGACAATATCAAACGCGTCAGAGAGCATTTCCGCTAGTGAATAATCTTCGGCATTGTCTTTTAAATGGCTATCGAAATTTTCTTGGTTCTTTTCAAAGGTTTCCATGATCTCATCATCCAAATTGTCAAAGACACTAGAATCAATGGGGAAATGTAGCTCTCGTTCAAAAAATCCCGGATCAATCGTCCCCTTCAAAATAAAACTAAGGATATCTTTTTTTCCGCTGAAATACTGATAGATCATCCCTGTTGATAGTCCGATTTCCTTAGCAATATCGCGGATTTGTGTCCGTGCAAAGCCCTTGTTGATAAACAATTGACTCGCTGCGTCATAGATTAGTTCCAAACGATTTTCCAAAAAAACTCGCCTCCAATCATTAATTGAACCGTTCGTTCAATTTTAGTGTACTTGATTTTTTCTGCTTCGTCAAAGGAAATTGTGATTATTTTGTTTATAGATTCTAAAAAGGAAGGTTTTATGACCTGAGTCAACGGTCTCAATTGCTCGAGACAGGAATTATCAGCAAGTCTATTATAAAATAATTTAAGCAATGAAAAAGCTCTATGGAATTTTTCTTTTCTATAGAGCTTTTTGCTGATTATTATAGCTGGAAGCCATATTTCAACCGATCGTCTGGATCAATTAAATAAGTGGCGTAACCAGTGATATTGGAGCTGCCAGTGATCTGGGGAATAACCGCTGAATACTCACCGATCTTCGTTTCTTCTAAGAGTTCTCCGATGAAGCGGCTGCCAATAATACTTTCATTGATGAAGGGTTCATTTAGAGTTAATTCACCTCGGGCATGCATCGCTGCCATTATCACACTGGTTCCTGCTCCACAGGGTGAGCGGTCTGCTTGATGGTTGCCGAACACGACAACGTTTCGATTATTGATTTCTGCTGAATTTATTTTTTCGTAGAACTCGCAAGTCACTACTTTATTGATAGCCAGCTCTGGATGCTGAATCTCTACTTCTTGATTGATTTTATCCAGCATTTTTATGCCGATATCTGTGATTTCAGCAAGGTTTTCCTTGGTTATCTTCAAGCCTAGCTGGACGCTATCGATCAAGGCCATAAAATTACCGCCGAAGGCAATATCATAGACTATCTCCTGATCCTCGACCTGAACAAGAAGATTTTCTTTGTATAAGAATGATGGGACATTGATGATGCTGACTTCTTTGGCTTTACCGTGCTCAACTTTGACCTTAGTTCTAATCAAACCTGCTGGCGCATCGATATTCACATAAGTATAGGGTTCAGATATTTCGACTAGTCCTGCTTCCACTAATGCTGTGGCTGACCCCATCGAACCGTGACCACACATCGGCATGTAGCCGGAACCGTCCATAAAAATGGCGGCAATATCTGCCTCCGGATTTACTGACTCTGTCCATAATGCCCCAAACATATCCTTATGGCCGCGTGGCTCGTTCATTAGAGCACTGCGATAATGGTCAAAATATTCAGCGACATAATCCATTTTTTCCAGCATCGTCTCCCCTTTTGGTTCAGGAAACCCATCAATCACGATTCGGGTAAACTCGCCTTGTGTATGGGTATCGATCGCCTTAATGCTTGCTTCAAAGTGATTCTTGTTAAGCTTCACCTGCTTGTTTCTAGCCATCAAAATTATCCTCCTTTGTGTGTTAATGAGAAACTATGTACAACAAAGTCACAAAAGAACCTTTTCTTACTCAATTATAGGTTAATTGCTGTCATTTGACGATTCTTGCTTCAATAAGAAAGGCTTCGCGAACTCGCTCAGCTTTTGAGCAATAAGACCAAAATATTTCTAAATTGCTTCTCAAATTTCGAAATATTTTTGCTTATTGCCGATAAAGCTAGTTCGTGAAGCCGGACATGGATACCCTTGCTTTCATAAGCTTTTTGCATGTGAAAATTTTATACTCCCTTAAAGAACAAAAAAAGAGAATGCAGGATACTAAATGCATTCTCTGAAGAATAAGTTATTCCTCTGTCATTTTCTTTCTTTTTCCTCTGTATCGAAATTTCTTCCAGTTTTCACGTCTAGAGACAGCAAGAAAAAATTGGATCATTGGTCCTAATAAAAAAATGGAGAAAAAGGTCCCTAAGCCAAAGGAGCTTCCAAGTAAAACACCGATAACAACAATCATAAAGTCCAACAAGATTCTGCCTTTTTGCAGAGATAGATGTAAAAGATCGCAGACACAAAACATCATTCCCTCCAAAGGACCTGATCCCAATCCACCTGTTAAATAGATAGCTGTTCCTAATGCCATCGTGCAAAAACCTGCCAGACAGATAAGAGGATTGTTCCCGAGAGAGTCGACAGCTTGAATCACTGGCGCTGTCCGACTGATCGTTTCCCCTACTAAAAATGTATTAATGATACTACCAATCCCCAACATACTGCGCTTATAAATAAGGGTAACCAGTAGAAACAGCACACTGATCAGTTGACTCCAGCGACCAAACGTCAGCGCGGAATGGTTCATTAATCCCAAGATCAGGGTACTGACTGAATCGAATCCTTGATCTGCGACCACGATCAATTCAATCCCGATTCCCATTAAAATCGTGCCCACAATCACCAAAGATAAGCGACATAAAAGGCTTTTACTCATCTGCATCAACCATCGTTTTCAATCGCAAAATGAATTCATCAAAATCCTCACTCATGCTTAATTGTTTGGTATTGATGGGTTCTGAGACGATCTCGATAAACTTTTCGAAAAACTCATTAAAGTCATTTGCTTCATCCTTATTGATCGCAATATAGGCGACCAAATTGATTGGATGATCCGCCCATATTAATGATTCCTGCAAGGTCATGATGGCAACGCCACTTTTTATGGCCTCTAATTCGACTGAATGAGGCACGGCGATGCCCGAAGGAAAGCTCGTCGGAGACATGCGCTCACGCTTTTCTACCCGGTGTGAAAAGTTCTCATCGACAAAGCCAGTTTGCACCATCCGTTGATTCAATTGTTTGCGGATTTCCCTCGGCCTTAAGCCAGCCGGGTCAATCTGATTAAAATAGAGTTCAGGCAAAATAAATTTTTCAATCGCCTGATACATTTTTCGCTTTTCACGCTGTGACTTCAAGGAATCGATCCGCTTCTCTATTTTTTTGACATCTTTGCTGGTTAAAAATGGATGGATGAAGACAGAGCCAGCATAATCTGACGCCGTCTCGCGATCAGTCGTCAACAGCAAGTCATAGTCATTCGTTGCTGTTTTCCATTTTTCTGTCACTACAATATCAATACTCTCACCGAAATGTTCTTCAATTTGTTTACTTAGATTGCTGCCAATATCATGATAGTCATTCACGATCAGCCGGATCGTCACCTGATCTCGGAAGTGCTTCTGCGTTTCAAGGAAAGCTCCGATATGTAAAGCAATGAAGGAAATCTCATCGTCATTAAACCAAATATCCAAACGATCTTGGATCAAAGAAGAAATATAAACCGCCAAATCATAAATCAATGGATAGGCTGTTTTCAAATCTAGCAAACTGCTGTTACGCGTGAACGTTTCATAATGAGAACGGTAGTAAAGACTTTGCAAGTGGATTGCCAGCTTATTGAAAAACTCTTCATCATGCAATTCGACTAGATAGGTTCGTTCTACTTCGGCTAAAACATCCTTCAATGCAGTGATGATCGTTGGATCAACAAAGCTGGAAAGCTGCTGACTGTCTTGATTAGTCAATGTTTCATTTTGCATTCCGATAAATAATAAGGATAACTGCTCCAGCTCAGCATGCGAAAAATGAATATCATATTGCTGGGCTAATTTATCACTGATTTCTCCAGCAATCAAAAATTCAGAATTACTCTGCAGCTGGTTATTGTTCAAACTTTTCTTCAAGCTGTGGCCTTGACGTATCCGTTCGATACTGATGGCAAAATGCAGGACGATATTGTTCAATGAGTATTGATTGATCTGAATCGTGTGCTCTGCCAAAACTTCTTGAATCGTCTGCTGCAATTTTTCCAGCGAGATATAGCCGATCATTTGCTGAATGCTGACCTTCAGTTTTTCTTGAACATCACTTTCATTATAAAGAAGTGAAATAAGATAGCGCCGTTTTGCCCGCTCTGGTCCCGTCAGTTTGATATAATCCTGATCAAAAACAATCTGAATTGCATCGTTGGTGATTTCTTTTTTTAATTGCTGAATGTCGTTTTTCAATGTGGATTCGGAAATGAAGAGCATCTCCGCCAGGTCAAAAAAGTCAACTCCGTCAGAGGAATGCTTCAATAGTTCTAAAAAGATCCGCGATTTCCGATCCTCCGTTCCATCCGTAGGTAAATTCGCATGTGGATTCAGCTGGTAACCTAAATGACTGGTTAAAATAAGTTCTGGATTATTTTGGTTGATCTTGGCGACGCGATTACGTATCGTGCGTGTCGTGCACAGGCTATATTCAGCTAATTCGTCAGAAGTTATCCAACGATCCTTCTTATCTAAATAGGCAATCAATTCTTTTTCCTTTTTAGTCAGCATTTTTGCACCTCCATTCAAAGAAAAGTTGACCACGAGGATCAACTTTTCAATTGATTATAATGCGTCGCCATTCGACGCGATCACTTGTTTATACCATTCGAAGCTGTCTTTCTTAATTCGTTTACCGGAGCCGTTTCCCTCGTTATCCAAGTCAACATAGATGAAACCATAGCGTTTCTCCATTTGAGCAGATGAACAGCTGATAATATCGATTGGTCCCCAAGCGCAATAGGCAATTACATCTACTCCGTCATACATCGCCCGTTTCATCTGGGCGATGTGTTCCGAAAGATAAGAAATGCGATAATCATCGTGCACCTGTCCGTCTTCTAACTTGTCATACATACCAAAGCCGTTTTCGGCAATAATAATCGATTTGTGATAGCGATCCCAATATTGCGATAAGGAATTGTACAGTCCTTGCGGATCAACTGCCCAGCCCCATGGATTGGCTTTCAAATTCGGATTTGGAGTCACCGATGATGGATTCATCGTGTTTTTAGTGGCGTCAACCATTTGTGAATAGTAATAAGAGAGTGCCAAATAGTCCATCGGATGATCCTTCAATATTTTTTTATCTTCAGCTGTAATGTCTAAATGAATCTCATTTTCAGCAAAATAGTTCAATGCATATTGCGGATATTCCCCTTGGAATTGCACATCTGTATAGAAATACTGCATCCGGTTACGACGCAAAGCTAGATTCACATCATCCGGATCACAAGAATACGGATAGGCTGTACAATCGGCCATCATTGTTCCAATCATCATATCAGGATTAATCGTTTTCGCATAGGCTGCTAATTTTGCACAAGCGACAAATTGATGGTGAACCGCCTGGAAGCTGGCTTCTTCATAATTATCCACCGTATCGTAAGGGATTGCTGTTGAATTAAACGGTTCAAACTGAATTAAATTAACTTGATTGATGACGATCCAATATTTTACTTTTGCTTGATAACGCTCCAAGACGACTTTCCCATAGTTGACAAATAGATCGATCACTTTACGATTGTTCCAGCCGCCGTATTTCAAGGTGATTTCGACCGGCGTTTCATAGTGAAGGATCGTAATAATCGGCTCCATACCTAATTCAATAATTTTATCGATTAAACGATCATAATAAGCTAACCCAGCTTCATTCGGCTCATCTTCCTCACCAGTAGGAAAAATACGCGTCCAATCAATCGATGTGCGAAAGGTTTTAAAGCCCATTTCACTAAGTAATTCTAAGTCCGCTTCATAGGTATGATAGAAATCAATCCCGTGACGCTTTGGATAGTACCCTCCTGTATCGGCTAAGTTCGCTTTTACATCAGCCATCGACATGCCTTTGTGCTGTTCTTCAGCAATTTCAGCGTTGCTCTTGTCTGGATAGTATTTGTGCAAGTCTGCTAAACTGACTCCTTTTCCGTCAATTTTGTATCCACCTTCTGCTTGGTTGGCTGCGATCGCTCCGCCCCATAAAAAATCCTTAGGCATTTGATAAATTTTCAATGAAACTCCTCCTCATATACTCCTGTGGTAAGATCTTTTTGCTATTTTTGGCTAAAGGCTTCAAATAGTCGAACTAAATGTTCACCAATTAAAATCTCGCTTTGTGCAGTCATCAAGGTATCCTGTGCATGGCAAAAGAGCGTTGAATAGCGAATCTGTTCGCCAGATGCCTCTAACTGTAAAGTGTCCGTTTGTAATCCGTGTGCGACAACAACCTCCTTGCGCGCTGCCTTCACCTCTTCTTTGGCTGTTTCAAAATCCATCTTCTCTAAACTTTCTAATGAATGAACCAAATGATCCCGTGCATTGCCGGCATGTACTAAAATGTTCATGGACAATTGATTCAATTGGTCATTTTCCTCTAAATATGTTGTCTTTTCCATAAGCGACCTCCTGCTAGTTCCCTTCGACATATAATTTTTTTAATGTGCAGCCTCGACTTCTGCTTCGGCTTCTTCCAGAGCCTCTTGTGCTTCTTGTTTCACTAATGAATTGTCATAGGCTTTGAAAAATGGCAAAAAGACCAGCCAAGTAATCACGAAAATCAGAGCACAGACGACAATTGCCCGCCAATCCTGCGTTGCCAAATAGGAAGTAATCGGATACGGCATGTACCACAATAGGAAAGTACTTGATGGTACATTAACTAAGCCTAAGGACATCGTGACATAAGCGATTGTTGGAACGATAATACTATTGATCCACATCGGCACCATCAGATACGGATTGAAGGCGATCGGTGCACCAAAGACTAAGGGTTCGTTAATATTAAAAATAGACGGAATGATAACTGCTTTCCCAATTGCCTTTAATTGCGCTGATTTACTTAGCAGCAACATCATAAAGGACAAAGCCAGGGTGGTTCCGATTCCTCCCATTGATGAGAATGCGTAACAGGTTTCCTGAGTAGCAATATTTAGTGCTTGTCCGCCGTTAGCTACCGCTTCTGCATTTGCAGCCAATCCGGACATATAGACTGGATACACTACTGGCATCATGACCCAGCCAGAAATTCCAAATGTATACAAGAATACTGGGATAAAGACCGATAAAACAAAACCAGGATAGGATTGAACGATATTCGCCAATGGGCTGAAAACCAGTAGTACCACGTCGAAAAAGTCGATCTTGAATTGGAAAGTGATCAACCAGCCAACAAGTAAGACGAACGTAATTGGCAGCAAGCTATTAAACCAGCCGACTACAAAATCAGGGATCGGTGTATCTTCATCAAAGAACGAATATTTCACTGCAAAATTCATAACGAATGCAACAAACAAGCCCGTAATCATTGAAAGGAACATGCCTGTAGCACCGAAACGAGAAAGAATGAAAACCGCTTCTCCATCAGCAGTCATAGTTGGAAACAGCAGCATCATAAATAGTACCAACGAAGCCGCACCGGAAATTAGTTTTTGACCGCCATATCCTTTCTTCTCCATCAAGTAATAAGGAATTAAGAAAGCAACTACTAATGCATACATACCGAATGAAAAATTACTAATCATGGAAAAGTCAGGCATTCCGCTGAAAATATTTTTCAGCAAAGAAACGACTGTCACTAACGAACCAACAAAAACTAACGGCAGTGCAATCATAATCGAATCCTGAATTGCTGAAATCCAAGGATTTTTTACTACCTTATTCACTTTTGGCGCAAAAGAATTCGTCATAAAGTTCATAATTTTATCCATCGTCTAATCCTCCAACTTTAAAATTAAATCTAATGCTTTCTCTCCATTCAACGTGCCGTAAACCGATTGAGGAATAACTGCTGCTTTAACATTTTTATCTTTGGTCTGTTCTTGCAGATCATTCAGCATATAAGACAGATGCGGACCAATCAGTAAGTAATCGATTGTGTCGATGCGATCATCCAATTGAGATTCACTGGCTGCTTTGACTGAGAACTCAAGCTTTCTTTTTTTAGCCGCTTTTCTGATTGATGCTGCCATAAATCCGCTTGAGGCTCCTGAACCACAAATTAACAAAATATTTTTCATTTTCTTCACCGCTTTCATTTATTTACATGTTCATTATAGGAAATCTAGGAGCGGTCCTACAAACTTACTTTTTTCCTACTGATGGGAAAAAGTATAATTCAAGCACACAAAAACGCTGAACTATCTCTAGTCCAGCGCATGATTCATTGTAATGTTCACGAAGCTTTGATGCCTGACACTTTATACGGAGTCATCTATCTATTTCAGTAGATACAAAAAATAGGAAACTTGAATAAAGTTTTGTTGAAATCGTGTTGACCACATAAGAAGCAATCTAAGCCACTAGTCATTTTGCAGCTTTTTCAATTGACTGACTAAAATAGAAAGGACAGATTTTTCATGATCCTTTCTATTCCAGTTCTATTCTAAACTTCTTAATTTCTCCAATAACGCAATAAATCGTTCTTCCGCCAACAGCGGCTGAAACTCATCCGATTGCTCAATCAGATCAGCCATACGCTCAGCGATATACTGGGTTGAAACAGATGAATCTTTTAATTGGATGGTATCAAACAGCAAGTCACCACTGGTTTCTTTTATCGCGAATGCAGCCTGCAACGCAGGGATGAAATTCTCTAGCTCCATCAGTGCAGATTGCTTTTCTCCAACTCTGGCTAAAATCTCGGCTTTGAATAAATAGTAATTGGCATTCGTGCCGGTGATTTGATCAACATGAAGCAGCTTGTCAAGTTTAATACCAACGTCTGCGATTGTCATCGCCTTCTCGTACTGTTCATATTTACAAGCGATTTTTGCAAGAGTGTATAGATGAAGTCCGATATCACGGAGCTGCTGGAACAAGCAAATTTGTGTCAGCTTCCGCGATTCTTCGTACTCTTTCTTCATATAAAGAATATTGGTTTTCATCATTCGAGTATCATAATCGGCAGTAGGCAGTTCTTCTATCGCTTCTTCAGCTTTGTCCAGATCATCGCTCATAGTATAGAGGCTCGCCAATACATGAAGTGACGCATGGCGAAGTTCAAGATTCTCTGACGAACGGATGGTTTCAAAAAGTCTGATCGTTTCTGCAAGCTGCTGCGCTGCCTCTTCCTCATCACCAGAAGCACCTATATAGAAAAAGGACGTAGAAGCCAAACGAAATCTTAACAAATCATCAGTGGGATATTCCTTCAATAACTCATTGCAATAATCCATCGCTTTTCGGCTATCCCCTGTTTCAAAGATCACTCGGGCTTTTTTCTCAAAATTGGCAACCTCTATATCACTTAGCTTCTCTTCAAAACTTACCAGCCGATCCACATTGGTCCTTAACATACGGGCTAACGGACTTAACAGTGAAATATCGGGATAGGTGCTGTCGGTCTCCCACTTGGAAACAGCCGCAGTAGTCACTCCCAAAGCCGCTGCAACTTGTTCTTGGGTCAAATCCTGTTCTTTTCTGAGCTTTTTGATCGTCTTTCCCATCAATAATGTCATTTTAATCGCCCCTCTCTGATCACCTTTAGTGTACCATCGTTGCGCGAGAATGATAATGGAGCAGTTGTTAACGAATAGTAGGATTTTATTAACCAGCAAGATACTTTTTGATACAAATTAAGCGTAATGACCCGATAAGATCATTACGCTCTTACATTTATATTTTCGCTAAGTACTCAGAGAATTTATTCAAGCCGGCGATCAACGCTTCTGTTCGGCAGCCATAGCCGATTCGAACACAGTTCTCAAACTCGAAACAATCACCAGGAGTGAACAGCAGTCCGTGATTATCGATCAAATCAAGACAAAGCTGTCGGCTCGATCGATCGAAATCGTAATACAGTAAGGTCACAGTCCCAGCCTGTGGTTTCACATAAGAAATATGAGGTTCTTTTGCTACCCACTCGTCTAAGATTTTTAGATTTTCGCGAATGATTTTTTGACTCCGCGCCAATAGCTTCTCTTTGTTTAGTAGGGCAATCGACGCTAGTTCTTCATCAATCATGCCGCAGCTGATGGTGTTGTGATCACGATGTAGCAGACATTGTTGTAAAGCTTTTTGATTTTTCGTGGCAATCCAGCCTAATCGCAGACCAGCCAGTGACCAAACCTTAGACATACTGCTGACACTGATTCCTTTTTCATACAGATCGGCAATGGACGGGCTCTCGATATCAGCTTGCGTCAGCCCGCGATAGGTTTCATCTGAAAGAATATAAGCATCAGCGTCTTTGGCAATCGCAACGATTTCCGTCAACATTTTATGATCCATTAATGAACCAGATGGATTGTTAGGATTATTGATGATGATTACTTTCGTTTTTTGGCTGACCTGTTTTTTCAGTTCTGTTAAGTCAGGCAGAAAGTTATTTTCCGGTGCTAAAACATGCTGCTTCACAGTTGCACGGAAGGATGCCGGAATGGAATACAATTGCTGATAGGTCGGCAGTACGGCAACGACTTCATCCTCTGGTTCAACCAATGAATATAAGACTAAATGATTCGCTCCGATCGCTCCATGAGTCGTTGTGATATCCTCTTCTTGGATTGTTTCGTATAAAGACGCGATCCCCTTTTTGAACTTCGGATTGCCAAAAATATGTCCGTAAGTCAGACGTTTTTGCGTTAGTTCATTCAGTGTTTCCTGCTTATCCAGTCCAGCGATCTCAAACAGCTCGTCCATACTGATGGAGTCAACGCAGGTCTCTCCTGTATTATAAATCGCTTTATCCTCATGTTCGTTCATCCACAATTCTACTTTAAATGGTTCTATCTTCATCCTATCGCTCCTCTACCCATACTCGATGAAGTTTTTATTAGCAAAATTTCATCGTCTTTTTATTATAGAGGATAACATTCCCGGTAGCTAGCTGGATTTTAGGTTTTAAATAATCAAATCTTTGATAGCTCCATGACCTCAAAAAAGTTAGAATAGCTGTTTTGGACCAGACCTTCGATCTCAGGTGTTGGGTCAACAAAATTTTTGATATGAACACAAGTCAAACCAGCATTGACTGCGGATAGCATCCCATTGGGAGAATCTTCGTAGACCACTATCTCATCGATTGGTTGCTGCGCGATTTCGATCGCTTTTTGATAGATTTCCGGATCAGGTTTTCCCTTGTTCACCTGATCGCCATAAACACCAAAAGAGAAGTAGGAGGCAAGTGCCATACTTTCCAGAATTCCCTCCGCCTCCTTTTGATAGCTGGAAGTAACGATTCCACAGGTGATATTCACTTTTGCTAGATAATCCAGATACTCATGACAGCCTTCGGTTATGGGAAAAACTGCATTCTTCTGTGCCTGTTTCCGTCTGTCCATAAATTCCTCGAACAAGCGATCAAACATCGGAAGCTCCCCGAAATGCTGTTGAAACTTCTCCTTCAAGATCGATGTTGGCGAACCGACCACACTTTGATAAAAATCCTTTTGTAAACAATACCCTTCTTGAGCCATCAATTCTTGCCAAATAGAAAAATAATAGCGCTCAGAATCAATCAATGTTCCATCCAAATCAAACAATGCGATTTTCATTATGTCCTCCCTACCCAAAGAGCACCGAGCCGAAGCTCGATGCCGATTTTTATTCAAGATTTGCATGACGGTAATCCATATCCGTCTGATCTTGATTTAACTCCTTTTTCAAATCAACGATTATTGAATCATAAACCAACCAAGATAACTGCTCAAAGGACGAACCGTTGGGCTGAATTGATGGCGCCTTTTCAGTCGCTTTGTCCCCTGTTGAGATACCGGGAATTTGAATCACCGCATCCGCCATTGTTCCGATCGGATTCTTTGGATGAATCGTGATCGTCGCTAACTGTGCTTTCTCACTCTTAGCCTTTTCCGCCATATTTACCAATCCAGAGGTTCGACCTGAACCTGAGCCGATAATGATCAAATCGTTCTCACGCAAGGAAGGAGTGGTTGGCTCACCTACAAAATATACAGTAAAGCCTAAGTGCATCAAGCGGTTAGAAAACGCCCGCGCGGCAAAACCAGAACGTCCGGCGCCCGCGATAAAAATCCTTTTTGCTCGTAAGATCAACGCCTGCACCTTTTCCAATTGGGCTTGATCAATCTGCTGTGCATCTTCTGTCAATTCGGTTAAGATAGCCGATAAGTTTTTTGATGGTGTCATCAGCTATCACCTACGCTTTCGCCAGCATCGCTTCTTTGATCAAGCGTGCTTCTTCTACAGGATCCGGCGCGTGAGTAATACTGCTGCCAACGATAATAATATCTGGATTCAACGCGACATATTTATCGATCGTCTTGCTGCTGATGCCGCCTGCTACAGCAATCTTAGTTTTCTTCGCACAAGAAGTCATGATCTTCAAATCATCAAGTGGCGTCCGTCCGCAGGCTTGCTGATCTGCCCCTGTGTGAACCGCTAATACATCCACACCCAGTTCTTCCATCTCAGCGACTTTTTCTTCAAGATTTGCGACACAGATCATATCAACCACGACTTGTTTTTCAAAGTCAGTACCAGCTTTGACACATTGTTTAATCGTCGCCACATCGGTTACTCCTAAAACCGTTACATACTCAGCGCCAGCCTCAAAGCCTAACTGCGATTCGTAATAACCGCCGTCCATAATCTTTTCATCAGATAAAATTTCTTTATTGGGAAATTTTTCTTTAAAGCGGCGCACAGCCTCCATCCCAGAATCGATCACAAACGGTGTGCCGATCTCAATAATATCGACGTGTTCTTGGACCTTTTCTGCAAAAACCAGTGCTTCCTCTAATTTTAACTCATCCAAAGCTAGTTGTAATTTCATTTTTTCGTCCACCCTATCCTTTAATAGTTTTTCAACCCTGCTGCTTGTGCCTCAGCTTCCATTAATTCCGTGATTTCATCATCTAAATCGACGACTGTCAACGACATACCGCCCATATCCAGCGAGGTGACAAAATTACCGACATAGACTTTTTCGACGCTGTGACCTTTTTCCTTCAATGTTTCCAGAACTTGTCCGCACACCACATATTGTTCCATCAGCATGGTCGAGCCTAAACCTGAGATCATCACGGCTAATTTCTTATTTCCATCAAAAACAAAATCAGTTAAAATCGCGTCTGTCATTTCAATCGCAATTTCATTGGCACTGCCTAGTTGTTGCTTTTCAATTCCCGTCTCACCATGATGACCGATCCCAAACTCCAGCGTTCCCGAATCAATCAAGAAATTCGGCTTCCCTACAGCTGGAATCGTACAAGGCTTGACCCCAACACAAATGCTTCTCGTTCGATCGACCACTTTCTGTGCCACCGCGATGACTTCATCCAATGTTCCGCCGGCCGCTGCTTTGGCTCCGCCAACCTTCCACATGAAATAGCCACCGGCGATTCCGTGACGTTTTTCACGAGTTTCTTTAGGCGAAGAGGCAATATCGTCTGTCGCGACCACATACTTCACTTCAATGTCCTCATCTTCGGCCATTTGGATCGCCATTTTGACATTCATAGTATCTCCAGCATAGTTGCCGAAAAGACACGCGACACCCTGACCGTTATCAGCCTCGATCATGGCATCTAAAAATGCTTGGGCAGGCGGCGAGGCAAAAACTTCACCAATCGCTACCGCATCCAGCATGCCCTCACCCACATAACCGAGAAAAGCTGGTTCGTGTCCGCTGCCGCCGCCAGTAATGACGCCGACTTTTTCCTTCTTATCTTTGAGGGCGACTACCCGATCATTCAATGGTGAGATCATAATTTCAGGGTGCGCCGCAGTAAAGCCCTTCAGCATATCTTCAACAATAAAATCTGGATCATTCACAAAAATTTGCATCGCTTTTATTCCTCCAACAATTCTTTTATCGTGGTTACCAGCGCTTCAATAATCAAATAACAGGACGTCGCTCCAGCATCCTGATGCCCGATCGAACGATCACCGATCCGACTGGCTCGTCCGATCTTTGCTGGAATCATCTTAGTTGATTCCAGCCCTACTTTGGCGGCACTTAATGATTTCGTCAGGCAGTCTTCGAAGGAGCTGTCATCAGCAAGAGCGCCTTCATAGGCTTCAACTGTTGGCACCAGCACATCCAGCAGGCTTTTATCACCGACTTTGGCATCAGTTAAATCAGAAAGATTTTGATAGGCTTTCGTCAGCATACTTAATACTACTTCCTTGTTGATTGTTTCGTTCTTTCTGGATGCTACACTAAGTCCCCTGAAAAAGCTGCCATATAAAGGTCCCATCGAGCCGCCGATCTTATTAACCAGCACCTGACTGATCACCTTGAAGCCCTCACTCATAGTGTAGCTAGTCAGCTCATCCAGCTCTTGTCTGGCAAAGGTGAAGCCTTTGTTCATGTTGATGCCGTGATCGCCATCACCGCCGTGACTATCGACTTCGCTTAAATATTCTTTATTGGCTTGGATCGTTGTAATAACCGCATCTACAATTTGACTTCCTGCTTGATTGGAAAATTCCGTTATCATGTCAGCTTACCCTCTCATTTTCAGAAATTTCTGATAATTCTCTTTAATCACCTGATGCACCCGATGATCTGACGGTATGCTGGTGAAATGAGTGATCGCTTCATCGATCCCATGCTCATTCACATATGCTAAGAGTTCCACGGATTGTTCATCCTCTGGATTGTCAAAGAGAAAAGCGGCCGCGATCCCTTCCAATAAGCGATTATTTTCCAAACCTAATTCTTCGCATTGAACACATGGACCAACCAAGCGTTCTTCCGGCTGCAGCTTGCGAATCGGCGAGCGGGACACCCGAGTGATCATATCTTTGATGCCAGGTGTCTGATAACGATCTATAATGAAATCAATGTAATCAGTCATATCCTGTTCAGTGAAGCCGTATCTTTCCATCAATAAGTGTGCCGATTCCCACATCGTCTCACGAATCATTTTCACTAATTCTTCATTATGGAAAATGTCAGACATAATCGAATAGCCATGGACAAAACCAATATAACCTGCCCACGCATGACCGCAATTCACTACGTAGAGCTTGCGTTCGATGTACTTTTTCAAATTGGTGGTATATATGGCTTCCCTGATCGGCTTCTCTTCCGGATCGACGAGTTTTGATTCTTCGATCACTAGCTCATGGTCACGCCCGATGTCGATGGTCTTTTTCCCGTCATGCTCAGATGCAAGGACCATCCGATCAACTGCGGTATTCGGAAATGCCGCAATAGCGTCCAGCCACTGCTCCGCCGATGAATCTAAAGCAAGGATCGCTTTGCGTAAAATCTCGCTGTTAAACATCGCGTTTTCACAGGCTAAGATGTTTACGCGCTTTCCGCCAATATCCGCACGTTTTTTCAACCCTTGTAAAAGAACCGGCGCGATTTTCGGTAAATTTTCAGCCCAGACTGCGGTCGTGATCAAATCTGTCCTGCTGATTTGTTCAATAATCGCTGCCTGATCCTCGATCGAAGACAATGCGTGGATGTCTGTCAGTTGTTTTTTCTTGTAGTTTTCATTGATCAAATAGAGATCAAAAGTTGCGGTTTCGTTGATTTGCTTAACTAACTCGCTATCTATATCTACGACCGTAGTTTCGTAATCGGAATCATGTAACAGGTCAGCGATAAAGCCGATCCCGATACTTCCTCCGCCAAAGTGCAATGCTTGTTTCATTTAAACGACGACCTCCTCAAAAATTTTCAGAATCTCTGCTTTTGATGTTGCTTGACGAAGAATCTCGACATTTTCCATCTCGGAGCAAATTGTCGCGATCTGCCCCAAAATCTCTAGATGCTCATTATTTTTTCCCGCGATCCCGAATACTAAATACGCGGTATTGCCATCAAAGTCGACGCCTTCTGGTACTTGCAGTAGTGAAATACCGGAAGAATGGATCTTTTCCACCGACTTCACGATACCGTGGGGAATGGCGATATTGTTGCCGATATACGTCGATACTTCTTCTTCTCGCGCCAGCATGTCTTGAAGATAACTTTCAGCCACGTAGCCATTTTCAACTAAAATCGTTCCGGCAGCTAAAATGGCCTCGATCTTATTCTCATAGTGCTGATTTAATTGAATGTTCTCATCTTTAAAAATTTTCATTTTACCATCTCGCAATCTATACAATTTCATTCATTTTTACTAAATAGGTTTTCAAATCATCCGCTGATCCGATTTTGGTCAATTCATAGACATGGTCAAAAAAGATTTCCTTGACCTGTCGATAAAATTTTTGGCTAATCCCTGAAAGATTTTCCCCAGTGTCTATGACGACTAAATAGTAGTTCCCCAATTGCTTGGAAGCCTCGGATATCAGCTGCATCCGATCTGCTGAAAGTTCTGGATTTTTACGGATAATGAAGAGCACTGTTTGTTCCTGCTGCACAGTCGTTTGAATACTGTTAGTCAGCTTGGCCTCGTCAACCTCTAAAAATTCAGCTAAGCGTTTGAATACATCCCGCTTTTTCTTGATTTTTGTCGTAAATATCGGTGTTTCTGTATAGCAGCAGTGCTTCATCAGCTCTAAAATCTTTTTCGCGTAGAAAAGTTTCTGCATCAGATGCTGCTCAAAATCCGCCACATTCATCTGCTTCTGCCGTTGAATGGTTTTTAGATCAGAGTACTTGTGGTTGTTAATCTTCGTCTGGACTAACGCCAATTCTTGCTCATTCAGCAAAGGAGATACTTTCAAATAATCTTCCGGCGCTAAGGGTAACGGGATCGTTGATAAGACTAGTTCGTAGTCATGGACATCTTTATTTTGCAGATCGGTGAGGGAAATAATGTCCTTGACATAGACTTCTGGGACTTCATACTCCAGACGGCTCGTCAGCATTTTGGATGAGCCCATCCCGCTGGAGCACACGATCAGCACGCGAAAAGCTTTATTCGACAATTTATCGATCATCATGACGAAGTACAGCACTAGAAAACACAGCTCATCTTCTGGGAAAAAATCTTTTCCAAAAACTTCCGCCGCCGCATGACTCACGATCTCAAAAATGAAGAGATAATTTTTCTTAATCTCATCCTTCATCGGATTTCTGACAAATAGACCGCTGTTGATCCGCGTGACCGCTTTTCTCAAATGGGTCGACAGGTCACGGACTTGTCGTTCATTCCCGTGAAGCTTCACACCTAACTGCGCTTCGACATTGTTCACCATTTCCTTCACAGATATCGCGATATCATTGTCGAAACGCGGCAGGTCGAGTTCATTTGTATAATCTCGTTGAAAATACAAATGAATGATCCATTTTAAGTAATCTAAAAATGCTTCAGGATGCGTTTTTTCAGCCAGAATGCTCTTTTGCTTTTCAATCATTCGATGATAAAGCCGATTGCCCGTCTGATTCAGTTCGATCGCGATTGTATCAATCGAATTATTAGGCAGCGTAGTCAGATGACAGATATTGAGCCATAATGCTAGTAAGATAACTAATTCCTGCAGATCATTATCGTCAATATCCACCTTTAACTGACCTAGCTGCTCGTAAACAAAATGGAGCGGATCACTGATTTTTTGAAAACAAATCTTCTTATAAAAGGAGTCCTTCGAATTTTTTAGTAAAAACCATGCAATAAATTCCGAAGAAGTAACGTGCTTCGTCAAGATATCCAAGGTCAGGATATGACGATTGATCACATCCGCCTCCAGCATGATGCCTTCACCTTTTTTCGAGATGATGCGAATGCCTTTTTCCGGCAGGTTATCCGTTAGAAAGGCAACATCCTTCTTGATCGTTGAAAGAGAGACCTGCAATTCTGCGGCAATTGCCTGCATTTTAATGAAATCCTCCTCCAATAATAGAATCAGCGTGACCAGATCGACCCGTTCCGTTACAGTTAAAATTTGATGAATGTTCTGCTTTTGAAATGCCTGATTTAACGCCGCTAGATTTTCAGACTTTCCTTGGATTTCAAAGCCCTTTGAAGGAATCGTCACCAGCTCTAGCTGGAAGGTCTTCAGCGTCGCCTTGATATTCTTCAATTCTCTGTAGACGGTCCGTTCGTTGATGTTCAGCTGCTCACTGATCTCTTGCGCTGTATGCTTGTTTCTACTATTTAACAAAATCGTTAAGATAGAGCTCTCTCTGGTAGATAAATACATCTAGCTTCCTCCCCAACTATTAATTAGTAGAATTCATCATACTACACTAAAATGAAAGCGGATACGATTTATTCACCATTATTTTCTCTGATAAATTTTATGAAGCGATCGTACTCACTGTTGTCCAAGAAGTTTTTGATTGTCAAAATTGGAACTTGCTTATCACTTGTCAGACCTTTTACTCGCTCCAGTAAAATTTCATTCGTAATGATCAAATCAGCATTATCGGGAATGTTATCGACGGAAACATTTTTGACCGTAACCTCCAGCATGTTTTTACGTGCTTTGGTGCTCAGCATGGACGCCCCCATCGCGCTGGAACCCATACCGGCATCACAGGCGATAATGACATTCTTGATCAGCTTGCCTGTTGGGACTGCATTTCCCGCTACGATCGGTTCCGGTACGGCCGTTTCAAAGGCTTCTGTAGTCGTGACTCCGGCTCCTTCCAAAGCTAATTCCTCCGCATCGGCTTCCGCCGCAAGATCCTTTTTCAAGCTTAGTTTTAAGAAGAACGCGCCGACTATAAAGGAAACTAGAACCGCTGACGCGTACATCGCGATATTTACGATAAAGTTGCCCCGCGGTGTCATCATGAGTAAGGCTAAGAAGCTTCCGGGAGATACCGCCCCGACCGTTCCACCGCCAAAGATTTGTCCAATGGCCAAGGCCGTCATATTTCCAGCGATCGGTGCCAAAATCGTAATCGGCTTGATCATGGCATAAGGAAAGGCCACCTCACCGATCCCGCCCAAGAATTGGATCAACATTGATGCCGGTGCTGATTTTTTCGCCATGCCTGTGCCAAACATTGAAAAGGCAATCAACAAACCAACCCAAGCGCCGCCATTTGCTTCAACTAAGAATAAGAGCGATTTGCCTGTTTCTAATACTTGCTGCGTACCCAATGGAATCATGATTCCGTGGTTAACGGCATTGTTTAGGAATAAAACCTGTGCCGGTTGAACAAAGATACTGGTTAAAGGAATCAGGTTCCGCGCCATTAACCAATCCACTCCACCAGAGATGAAGGATAGAATCACCGCAAAAATCGGTTCAACTGCGACAAATCCGATTAAGGCAATCGCGAAGCCAAGAAAGCCGAGAGAGAAGTTGTCCACCAGCATTTCCAGACCGGGTTTTACTTTTCCTTTAAGCAGTTCATCAATTTTCTTCATTAAGATCGCGCCGATCGGTCCCATGATCATGCCGCCGATCAACATCGTGATATCCGCTCCGACCACTACCCCCATAGTTGCCAAAGCTCCGATTGCGCCGCCTCGTTTCCCATAAACGTTGTATCCGCCCGTGTAACCAATCAGAACAGGTAATAAATAATTCAAAATCGGCGGAACCAACTCATTTAAGTGCTCATTCGGCGTCCATCCAGTCGGGATGAAGAATGCTGCCATCAAACCCCAAGCAATAAATACACCAATATTCGGCATAACCATCGAACTTAAAAATCCACCCATCCGCTGAATCTTTGCTCGCCAGCTGTTCGCATTTGCAGGTTGCTGAAACTCCATTTTCTATTCCTCCTCGTATAAATAGTAATCATTTTTCAAAAAGAATAAATTAGGTTGAATCGAATGTCCGATCATTCAACTAAAGTGCATGCATACCATTCTTCTAATTTCGCTATAGCTTAAAGAAAAACTGGCAAAGTTGAACGGACATCCTTGAGAATGATCATTTTCGAAAGCGCCTTCTGACATTCATTATAGGGGGCGTTATTCAGAAAAGCTATCGGATGAAAGGACAGCTTTGTCAGGCTGCCTCTGTCAAAAATACTCTTGTAGACCTTTTCGATATTCATTAGACTTTGGATACTAATAATTATTGGAGGGAATTGTATGTCTGTAAAAAAACACACGCGGGAAATTATTGAAGAGTTATTGGCCTTTGTAGATTACGAAAATGATGAGGAGCTTGATCAATTAGTAGAGGCAATCTTACGTGCCAACAACATTTTTCTTTCCGGTGCCGGCCGATCGGGTGTCGCCATCACTGGATTTACGAATCGTCTACTTCATTTAGGTTTGGCGGTTAGCCTTGTGGGTGAAATTAGTTGTCCAAGAACGGCAGAGGGCGATCTATTGATTATCGGATCCGGTTCTGGTACCACCCCAAGCTTAGTCGCCCTTGCTAAGAAGGCGAAAAGAAACAACGTGACCCTCGCTCTGATGACGATGGATAAAGAGT
This sequence comes from Enterococcus sp. GPZ-007, assembly GCF_059374735.1. Lineage (NCBI taxonomy): Bacteria > Bacillati > Bacillota > Bacilli > Lactobacillales > Enterococcaceae > Enterococcus > Enterococcus sp. GPZ-007. Next base: position 41,545 of record NZ_JCAFYN010000013.1, read on the forward strand.
CCGAAATTGCTCAGCTAGCGGATGTGGTCGTCGTGCTCCCTGGCGTATCACCGAAATTGAAGGAAAACAATTTAACTTCAATCCAACCGATGGGCTCCGCCTTTGAACAAATTAGTTTCCTGACCTATGACGGAATTATTCTAGAGTTGATGGAGAGATTGGCAGAAACTGGCGAGAGTATGCTAGAGAGACATACAGATTTGGAATAGTAAAAAAACAGTGCGTAATCATTACTAGCTGATTACGCACCGCTTCATTTTCTTATTTTCGGCTAAAATCTTTAGTGTCCTCACATAGTCTCCCTTCAACGCATTTGTTGCAACATCAATGCAATCCTCTAAGAAATAATCTTGTTTCAAGTAATCCTTCAATGCAACAGCACCAGCCTGATTCGCATAATTATAATAATTGATTTTGGCGATGCCGTTTTCAATCGCGGTTTGATAATCTGCGGACTGTGCTCTTAACGCCACAGCTAAATAAGCATTCGGCACCTAGTACTGATTGCAGATTATTGCTGGTTATTCTAAGATACCCCACGAGATTACTGCGCAAGACAATATTTTCATGGGCATGTTCTTACATAGGAATCCCTCTCAACTTTGTTACAATACTGGTTAGCATTAAGGATTTCACTATCTTTATCATCAGTTTATTGGGTATAACCTAATTTTTGATCACTATAAAAATGACGGACAAATTCCCACAACTATAGAATTCGAATCAATTGTTTTTATCCGACTTATACAAGTCATCACTAATAATCAATCGTGTTCTTTTCTTTAGTTTTATTCCGTGAGAAGAATCCGATCAACCTGCCTATTGGCTTAACAGGTTCATGTACAGGCGTTTCTTCTTCCGCTGCTGCGATTGGTTTTTCTGCTTCTTTACTAACTGACGCCAAAGTTGATGTCTTACTTTTCGTTTTTTCCGTTGGGGCTACTGCGGCTTTTTGGGCAGACTTCGATTGCTTTGTCTTTTTTTGAATCGATTCCATCGAATCTGCCTCAGTATTCGAACCTATTTTCTCACCATCAAGCTGAACCTTGCTCACTTCGCCAGTCTCCGGATCGGTCACTTCAAAGTAATAATCCTTCAGATTGGCGTCTTTCGGAATGACTGCTCTGGCTAGTTCCTCAATGTCTTGCTTGCTCAAGCTTCTTGGATCAATATCTGTGGGCAGACTGGCTTTACTAATTTGTTTGACATTATTTTTCTTCGATTGAACAGAAGGCATTTGGGCAGACTTCTGCTGTGCTTTTTCAGTTTTCGTTTTTTTCGGTTTTGGTTCTTCCACTACCAAGTCTTCATCTTCGCTAAACACCCGTTTTGACTTGACAAGTTTAGTGAATTTTCGGGTTCCATTATCTTCGAAAATTGATAGCGTCGTCAAAATCTCCAAGATTGGGCCAAAATCTTTCTTATCTTTTAACGGATCGACATCACTTAAAACCCATCTATGACGCTTGCCGTTTTCATCTTCAAAAACTGATTCAATGTTTACTTTCCGATTCTTTTCTTCCTCAAGAAGCTCTCTAGCAGTCGTTGGCTTCATCAATTGCGCATAGGAATCACGTGCCGCTTTAGAGTTCTGGAAATAATTGCTCTTGCTCTTAAACAGGCGATTGATAATTCCGTTCCATTCTTTTTTCGAGAAATAATTTTGGAAATAGGGCATGTACGTCCGCATTGCGGCATTTGGTTCAGCAGAAAGATACAGCTCTCGAATCAAGTCATATAAAAACAACGAATAATCTCCTACAACAATCGCGTTTTTCACCAAAACTGCTACGACATATTCAATCAAGCTAGCTGAATTTTTTGTTTCATCAAAATAACTAAGCGCTTTCAATTCTAAGGTAGATCTTTTAGTTACGAAAATTTGACGTTGATTCAAGGCTGATACTTCCATGCTGACTCTTCCCTTCTCTAGTTGTACATCTAATTTATTAACTATCTCTATTTTGCAACAAGAATAATTTTTTTTAAAGCCCTATTTTTTGGAGGAAATTAATAAATTATACTATTTATCATCATCAAAATTAATAAAAAACAATTTTACAAATCTTACCTCAATTTCCCTCGAGTAAAGCCAACAATATCCGTTTTTTTACAAACATAATCAATTATTAATTTTATAAAAATAATTAATTGTGGTCAGGTTTTTTCAATTTTTTAAAAATTTAGATTTTTTACTTATCCAAAATCCGTACAACTAATTTCATTAAGAGTTCGTCAAATTTTTGAGCGGACAGGCCGTTCAAAATCACATCAATGTAAATATCTCCTTGAATTTTCAAATGCTGCTGCTTGATATAGTCGATCATCTGTTGAAAAACAATCGCTCGATAGGTTTTCCCATGAAAATAGCAAATTAAATAGTCTCCAGCTGGCCGTGCTTCAGCTGCTTCTGGAACCTTGATGTAGGGATGAACATCTGCGGCATAGAGTACGTCTGCATCTAATAATGAACTCGTATTTTCAAACATAAATCCAGCCGGATAAATAAACTCATATCCTGCGGCAAAGCTTTGCTGATAAATATCATTTAGTGGAATCGATGCGCGAAATGTCGATGCTTGATAAACCGTTGAACTGAAAAAGAGTGGCTGCTGTTCCAAATGAACAACCGAAAACTTCAACCGATCCGCTGTGGCGTATTCTTCTAATGAAGACAACTGACGGTCCACCATTCCAGCCATTTGCTTGTAATACTCCTGCTTCTGACGAATCAATTCACGTTGACGTTTCAGTAAAATGGTTGCTTGCTCAGGTGTACTATTTTGTAGATGATTCTTGATTTCAGCTAAAGGCATTTTTATTTCTTTGAACAGATTGATCATATTCACCTTATAGAGCTGCGGATAATCATAATAACGATACCCTTTTTCAGTTGTATACACGGGGGTTAATAGATCGATTTGATCATAATAAATTAATGTCTTCCGTTTAATCCCAGATAGCTTGGCGAAATCACCGATTGAAAGGTATTTACTGATATCCAAAATTTAAACCTCCTTTATAACAAGCCAATTACTTGACTGTCTAGTTACTAGACAGTTTATCATAGCATCATACCAATAAACTTGTTTATCTAAAAAAAGACGATTATTTGAAGATACATCAATTTAAGGAGGGAAATTTTGATGAACAACACAGAGACAACTGCGTCCTACTCAGCGCTATCAGATCGCCAGCTTATAGCATCTTTAATCGAGCTGGGTACGCAAAAGTACACACTTGCCGACAATTTCTTATTAACCAATAATTTGTCCTATTTTCTCTTTAATGCCACTGAAAATATTCCTATGACTTATACTTATCCACTGACCACGATTGAGATCATGGAAAATCTTTTTAGAACAGAGGTTGATTTTTCAAAAGAAGCAGCTGGACGAATCGAGGAGTATATTCAACGACCGTTGAAAAAGACGGATTATTTGGTCTTGGCAGAAGCTGTGATCGCAGCTAACTATCAATTAAATATCAATGCTCATGAACAAGAGAAGTTTATTCAGTTGATTCATTGTCTGCTATCGCAAATCACAGCCAACTTGCAATTGCCTCGTTCCTATTTATTCGTTGAAGCTGCCCGTTTGGTGCGCCACCTTAAATTTTTATCCCTGCGTATTTTGAAAAATAAGTATGACACTGCCGATTCCGATAATGACCTCTATTTCTATGTTGCCGAACATTACTCTAAAGAATTTCACACCGCAAATCAGATGCGCGTGTTTATCACGGAGAACTTTGACTTTGATCTATCGAATGACGAAATCAGCTATCTCGCGATGCATTTTCGTGAACTTGGACGACAGTATAAAGAAGACCAAAGTTAAGCCTAATTAAACAAAAAAATCACCGCTCATCATGCGGTGATCTTTCCCCTATAGCGTCCCGTCTATCAAAAGATAGAGCATGGTTGCCAGTACAAGGATTATTCGAATGTGAATACTGATCTTTAATATGAAGAAAATCACCAGCAATCCTAAACAGCAGGCAACGAGGAACAGCCTTTTTCTCATAGATAAACGCCGATATACCCACCGCCAAAGGCTTTATAATAATTGATTCTTTGCTTTCCGCGATAGGTTTTTGGCGGGACTCCTTTAAACCATTGCTTTATGGTCACCGCCCGAGTTCCGATATCTCCTGTTTGATTATCAGAACCCACATAGTCGTTTTCAGCTCCCAACGCCGATACTGGAGTCGTTGCCAATACCGTCAATAAAAAGACTGCAATCATTTTTCTTTTCATCGTTAATCAACCTCCTTATTCGAATACCGTATATCACTCAACTAAGTATTTGAACAATCAACTAACTGTCCTGCTAGAAAGTTTTCTTTCCAAATAGTTGAATTGACATCCAATAAATCAAATTATAAAGGCTAATCTAGGTTTTGTTCGAAAAATATCCTAAACGAACATTATTTTGTCTTAATCGCTGATTCTAACTGCTTAATTAGTCGGATAGAAAGTAAACATTTCTCTCCATTGGTCATGGTGACCTCTCTTTTTTTCTTATCAATCAGCTGGATATTTTTAGAATTGATCACATAGGATTTATGGATTCGAACCAATTTAGGAGACAATTCAGCGATATCATTGATTTTCCCGTAAAACTCCAATGTGCTGTTGGTAAGATGCAGGATTAGCTTATGGGGTGTCGATGCCGTTTCAAAAAACATCACCTGTTGCAAATCTAATATTCGAATTTGACTACCGATCTTTAGTTGAATAAAGTCATCCGCTTTTTGGGCTTCCTTGAGGAAATGCCGTTGAGCCTGATCTAAGGCTTCTTGAATTCTTTCTCGGACATCCGCGATTTCCCCTTCTTTTAAAATATAGTCCATCGCTTCGACTTTGTATTTAAAAGTTAGAGACAGCAGCTCATCGTGAGTGGTAATGAAGATGATTTTGCCATGAATATCTTTTTCCCTAATTTTGGCTCCTAATTCAATACCGTTCATCTCACATTTCAAATCAACATCTAAGAAATAAATGCCTCGACTGTCAGGATGCCTCTCTAAATAGTCTATAATCCGTTTCGGATCGCCGGTACTAACCCTGATCTCCATATCCAGCTCTTCAATCAGCAGATATTTTCTAATGAAAGACTCTATTTGATTTCGCTGAACCTCATTGTCCTCACAAATAAAAACTCCTAACACAACTACCCCTCCTCACCAATCACAATCACCTTTTGAATGAAGCGCTGCTCAGATATGATTGTCTCCAGCAAAATATTCGGCTCCATCGCTGTTAGCTCGTCAATGTTGGAAAGACCAAGCCCTCTGCCTTCGCCCTTTGTCGAAAACCCTTTCTGTTTCAACACTTGCATCGGTTCGATCTTTTGTCGCACTGTATTTTCTATTACAAAAATCGTGTCACCTTTGACAGAGAAAATACCGATCAGCAGTTTTCCGCCTTCAATCGTTTCGACTTCTTCAATCGCGTTGTCTAATAAAATGCCTAGTATGCGGATCAACAGCACTGAATCCACTTTCTGATTGAGTCTGATTCCCTCATCCGCTTCTATCTGCACATTGAGATTTTTCTCTTGAGCAGCCAGCAATTTCATAGTTAAAATACTTTTGATATCTAATGAATCGATTTTGTTCAACTCATCCGCATGCAGGATATCAGTGCCAGTAAGGTTCTTCGTTTTTTTAACACTGGTATTAAAAAATGTCTTCAGCGCCTCAAACTCATCATTTTCAATATAGTATTCGATCGATGTCAGCAGGTTGACGTAATCATGCCGAAATTCGCGAATCCCCTGATATTGATTTTTTAGATCTTCGATATATCGTTGGTGAATATTATATTCCAGCTGCCTTTTCTCCGCCTCGATTTTTAAATCTTGATTACTCGAGATGGATTGAATGATTACTCCACCAAAAATAGCAAAAACTAGAAAAAAAACAGCAACAAATGCTTTTAAAAAAAAAGTAGGCGCATAAAGAGAGAGTGTCCCATACGAAAAGTAGACAAGTAGTGAGATCGTTAACAAATACGCAATTAGATTTACCTTTTTCTTTCTTTTGATCAAAGGCAATCCCCATTTTTTATAGACGACACTACTAAGAATCGAAAGACCATAATAGAACAAAAAAAACATGAAAAAGAGCAGATTACTTTGTTTTTCTATAACAAAGTAAAGAAGCGGTTTAGTCACTTGACTGGCTACTGAATCGATAGCACATGCACTAGAAACGATTAACAGCGAAAATACGACGTTTCTTTCCTCCACATTTTTTAATGACAAAATCAGAAAAAAGATATACGTCACTACTGTGTCCATATACGAGTAATATCTGCCTATAATAACTCCAAAGAATATAATCAACGAGATCAACAGATAGTTGATCCTTTTTTTATTTTTGATATCGTCCAAAATAAAATAGTTGATTCCGAACGATAATAAATGTGAATAAGATAAAAAATTAATCATTGGCAGCATTTGATTTGCCCTTCCTTTTTTCAGTTATAACAAGTATACCAAAATAAAAAGGGATGAAAATTGAAATTTCAATAATCTTCTTACCAATCAAAAACATCAAAATAAAAAGCGGCTCACCCTGAGCCGCTTTCTATTAACCATCTACTCTAAATTATACTCCTCGATACATATTCCGAACTTTTCTAGTTTTATGCGGAGTTACCGCATCAACAAACAGCCAAATCAAGAATATTGCCAAGGCTATTTTTAACAAGCTCCAAATAATGTGTCCTGCGATCGTAATCAAAAGCACTGCGCCAAACACAGCCAACATACCCATAAAAATTGTTTTTACTAATTCAAACCCCGTTTTCATTTTTCATTCCTCCACTTGTTTTGTATGAACTTAGTTTATCAACTTCTTGCCTTTTTTACTTCAAGCGGAAGATTGATTCTTTCTAAGTCTTACGGAGGAGAAAATCCTTCGAATGAAAATGAAGAGTAAAAATAATGGTTTTATTTCAGCCTTTTTATTGATCTTATGCCGTTTTTACTGAGTTTTACTACTACTTCCGATACATCTTAAATTCCAAATACAGATCATTATAGATCCCCAAATACTTCGGGCCTAAATCTTTATATACTTCCAAGTGACTGATTGTCTCGTCATCGGGATAAAACTGTTTGTCACCAGAGATGCTTTTCGGAAGCATCGCCAGCGCTTTTTTATTCGGTGTAGAGTAGCCGATATACTCGGCATTTTGCTTCGCTGAATCTGGTTTCAGCATAAAGTTGATAAAATCATAAGCGCCTTCCTGATTCTTGGAAGTCTTAGGGATCACGATATTGTCGAACCACAGATTCGATCCTTCCGGCGGAATTACATAATGAAGATGCTCGTTTTCAGCCATCATATCGGCTGCTTCACCAGAAAAAGTTACCGCCACCGCGCTTTCTTCGTTTGCCATATACATTTTTATCTCATCGGCAACGATCGCTTTGACGTTCGGCGTCAGCTTTGCCAATTTATCTGTCGCTTGACGCAAATGCGCCTGATCTTTGCTATTTATAGAATAGCCCAATGTCGTTAACGATAAGCCCATCACTTCCCGGGCACCGTCGATCAGCATGATATTATTCTTCAACTCAGGCCGCCACAGATCATCCCAATGCTTGATCTTGTCGCTGGAAACAAATTTGTCGTTGTAGACGATTCCCAGTGTTCCCCAGAAGTAAGGAATTGAATATTGATTATTCTTATCAAAATCCAAATCTAAAAAGCGCGGATCGATATTTTCTAAACCATGAATCTTGGAATGATCCAACGGCAGCAATAATTTTTCCTTTTTCATTTTCTGAATCATATACTCACTGGGAATGGCGATATCGTAAGCCGTTCCGCCTTGTTTGATCTTGGCTTCCATCGCCTCATTCGAGTCAAAGGTCTCATAATTAACCTTATAGCCGTATTCTTTCTCGAATTGCTTAATCAGCTCTGGATCAATATAATCGCCCCAATTGTAAATGTTCAATACCTTGGAACTAGCGTTAGATGAATGATTCAGGCGAACTACCCAAAATGTTAACAACAGAATTATGGCCACAACACCGATAAAAAGAGATTGTAATTTTCTCATTTCAGTACTGCCACCTCCTCAAATTCGCGTTTCCGTTTCTTCGCTTTCTTCGAGGTATCACGACTAATAAAGTAATAGCCTACTACTAAAATCAGAGAGAAAATGAAGACTAACGTCGACAGCGCATTAATCTCTAAACTGATTCCTTGGCGTGCCCGGGAATAAATTTCCACTGACATGGTCGTAAAGCCATTTCCTGTGACAAAGAAGGTCACCGCAAAATCATCCAACGAATAGGTGAATGCCATGAAATAGCCGGCAATAATGCCTGGTGTCAGATATGGCAGAATGATATTCCGTAATACTTGAAAATTATTGGCCCCTAAATCACGAGCCGCATCGATCATAGAATCATTCATTTCCTTCAGCTTCGGCAAGACCATCAGTACTACAATAGGAATACTGAAGGCAATATGGGAAAGCAGCACACTGACAAAGCCCAGTTGGAAGTTCTTCAAGACACCGCCCAGCATCGTAAATAAAATCAAAAAGCTGGCACCGATAATAACATCCGGCGAAACCATCAAAATATTATTTAGCCCCAATAGGATATTGCGTGAATTGCGTTTACGGGTATAATAGATCCCCATCGCGCCAAAGGTTCCAATAATCGTCGCAAGCAATGCCGACAAAAAGGCTAAAACGAAGGTCTGCACTACGATACTGATCAATCGTCGATCAGAGAACAGGCTCTGGTAATGCTCCCAAGTAAATCCGGTAAATGAACTCATATTGCCGCCTTGATTAAAGGAATAGAAAATCAAATAAAAGATCGGAATATATAATAGGACAAATACAAAGATCAAATAAACATTGGCCCAAGAAAATTTTCTTCTTCTCACTTCACCCGACCTCCTTTACGTCTTTCGCCAGTCAGCATCATTACGATGAACATCGCCACAATCAAAATCACTCCAATCGTCGAGCCCATCCCCCAATTCTGCGTGACTAAGAAATGCTCTTCGATCGCCGTCCCCAAAGTAATCACACGATTTCCACCAATTAAACGAGTCAGCATGAATAAGGATAGTGATGGGATGAAAACAGCCTGTACTCCACTCTTTACCCCGTTTAATGAAAGCGGAAAAATCACGCGACGAAACGTCTCAAAGTTATTCGCTCCCAGATCACGACTCGCGCTAATCAAGGAAGGATTGATTTCCTCCAATGCATTAAAGATCGGCATGATCATAAAGGGCAGCTCGATATAGGCCGCCACAAACATAAAGCTAAAATCCGTGAACAGCAGCTGCTTTTGACCTATTCCGATAAAACGCAGAAAATCGTTGACCGAACCATTCGCACTGAAAATCCCGATAAATGCGTAAGCCTTCAGTAATAAATTAATCCATGTCGGTAAGACGACTAGCAAAAGCAATAACTGACGATGTTTCAATTTTGACAGGAAGTACGCCGTTGGATAACTGATCAATAATGTCATCAAGGTAATCAGAAAAGCAAACAGTACTGAGTTGACCGTCATCATCAAATAGGTCTTTGATGTTAAATACGTGTGATAATTCATGAAAGTAAAATTACCATGCATATCAAAGAAGGATTGATAGACGATCAAAATCACCGGCGCGATCACAAAGAACAGCAGCCAAAAGAAATAAGGAATCGAGTAAAAGCGACGCATATTTTTCATTACAATCCCTCCCTAATCTTCGTAGCTTTCCAAGCGCGCTTCGAAATCTTCTTCACTTTCGTTGAAGCGCATAACATGGATATCTTCTGGTTCAAAGTACAGCCCGACCTTGCTGCCTTTTTTAGCCTTTTTGGTCGAATGGACCATCCATTCATTGCCATCCGCATCGATACAATTCATTTCATAATGAACCCCACGGAACAATTGCGTATCCACTGTAACCACCAGTTTGCCATTTTCAGGTGTGGTCAATGTCAAATCTTCTGGACGTAGAACGACTTCCACTGGTTCATTTGGACGCATCCCACCATCGACACATTCAAAGGTTTTGCCGACAAATTTCACCAGATTATCCTCCACCATTTCGCCCGCAACGATATTACTTTCGCCAACGAAATCTGCCACGAAATGATTGATCGGTTCATCATATATATCAACGGGCGTGCCACTTTGCACGATCTTTCCTTTGTTCATGACAAAAATCTCATCACTCATGGCCAAAGCTTCTTCCTGGTCATGGGTCACGAAAATAAAGGTGATACCTAGACGCTTTTGCAGCGCTCGTAATTCATATTGCATATCCGTACGCAGTTTCAAATCCAAAGCTGATAATGGTTCATCCAACAATAAAATTTTTGGTTCGTTGACGATTGCCCGTGCAATTGCCACTCGTTGACGCTGGCCACCAGACATTTCAGTGATCTCGCGGTTTTCATAGCCAGGCAATTGAACCAGCTTTAAAGCCTCAAGAACTTTTTTCTCGATTTCTTTTTTTGACAGCTTTTTGATCTTCAAGCCAAAAGCAACATTGTCAAAGACATTCATATGCGGAAATAAGGCATAATCCTGAAAGACCGTGTTAACCTGACGTTTGTTGGCGGGAATGTCATTCATCCGTTTTCCCTCAAAAAAAATATCGCCTTCACTAACGTCTGTGAAACCGGCGATAATTCTTAAAATCGTTGTCTTCCCGCAGCCAGAAGGCCCTAATAACGTATAAAAACGCCCTTCCTCAATATCAAAATTTATTTTTTTCAATACGGGATCATCATCGTCGTATTGTTTGATCACATCTTTAAATGAAATAATTGTATTTGCCATGACTTCACGTCCTTCTTCTATAAATAAGATTCTGTAGCGACGATCAGCACTTTGCTGATGCTATTCGCTTGATTTTGTAAACGATGAGGTTTACTCGCTTCGTAATAAATACTTTCGCCCGCTCCTGCTTCATATAATGATTCGCCGAATTGTAAGGCAACTTTTCCTTCTAATACATAGATGAATGTCTCCGATTGTGAAGGCGTAAATTGTTTATATTGGCCTTTTTTGTCCAACGTAAGTAAAATCGGCTCCATTTCCTTTTCATTTGATTCAGGAATCAACCACTTAATATGATAACCGTGTTCTTCATCGCTGTAAAAAGTTGTGTCTTCATCTGTATAAACGATCTTCTGATCACCAGTCTTTTGCTTGAAAAATTCTGCCGGTGTCACGCCTAAAACTTCCAAAATATCAAAAAAAGTCTCCATTGAAGGAGAGCTTAGGTCACGTTCTAGCTGAGAGATATACCCTTTGGTAAGATCCGTTCGTTCCCCTAACTCTTCTTGTGTCAAATTCTTTTGGATTCTAAGATTTCGCAGCTTCTCACCAATCTCCATACTCTCAGTCCTCCATTCGTTGTTTGCTAATAGTAAACTTGATGTTTAATAGCACCATTTTAGTATACGAACTTTCGCTTAAAAATCAAGCTTTCTGAAAGAAATTTTTTCTTATTTTCTGTGGAAATCGAGGAGAAAATAAATTTGCTTTTTCTTTCATTTCCGCTAAGATATATATAACCGAATTTGCCAGTTCTGCTTTTGGCAGTTTACTAAGCGTGGACTGGATAAATTGTTTCTAATTATTAAAGAGAGCTAGTAGTTTAGCAGAATGGTATGCGTACGAAAATAATCGTATTTTTCACGTTCTTGGAAAAATACTTCCTTTACTATGAGCTAGCTGCGAGTCCAACTTTTCGCAGTTAGCTTCGATTGAGGCGAATTTTATTTTTTGAAACATTCTTGATAACAAGATGTTTAGTTGGATCGTATGCGCGGCGAAGATCAATGAATTTTTCACGTCCTTAGAAAAATTCTTTCCTTATTATGAGCTAGCTGCCAGTTCTGCTTTTGGCAGTTCGTTAGGTTCGAAATTGATCAATGAATTCTTTTCAATAAATAATAAGAGCAGTTTAGCAGAATGGTATGCGTACGAAGATCTGAGTATTTTTCGCGTTCTTGGAAAAATACTTCCTATACTCGTGAGCTAGCTGCGAGTTTGATAAATACAAAAACATGGGACTACCCACTAAAAATAAACAACCCAACAGACATAGGAGGAAACGAGCAATGACCAAGTATCGCCACTTTCGTGTAATAAATGATGAAACCCTTCACACGGAGATTGAGACCTTTCCCAAACCTGAAATTGAGGAAAACGAAGTTCTGATAAAAGTAGCATATTCTGGCATCAATTATAAAGATGCCTTGGCAACCAAAGCGAATACGGGTGTCTTACGAGATTATCCCATGACCCCCGGCATTGACTTAGCTGGTACGATCGTTGAAAGTAAAGATGAGAAATTCAACGTTGGTGATGATGTGTTAGTCACTGGCTATGGTTTAGGTGTCAAACAAGATGGCGGATTGAGCGATCTCCAAGTTGTGCCAGCTGCTTGGGTCCTTTCTCTACCGGAAGCCTTATCTGCAAAACAGGCAATGACTTTTGGCACGGCTGGTTTTACAGCTGCTTTATCAATTGATGCCTTACAGGCCCATGGCCTAAATGCCGATAGTCGTGTTCTCGTTACTGGTGCAACTGGTGGTGTTGGCGGTTTTGCGCTGCATTTTCTTAAACAGATCGGCTGTAAAGAAATCACTGCTTTGAGTCGCAAAGAGGATCAAACGGATTACTTGAAACAGTTAGGTGCAACCTCTGTTTTATCCCCTGCCGAACTATTTCCAGAAAAAAATCGTCCATTAAATAAACAGCTCTTTGATTTTGTAGTGGATACCGTTGGCGGAGAAACCTTAGCTCAAATCCTTCCCTTTGTTAATTACGGTGGTAGTGCTGCATTGTGTGGAAATGCGGGGGGCATCAAATTGAGTACAACTGTCTTGCCTTTTATTTTACGAGGTGTTAATTTATTAGGCATCGACTCGGTAGAAGCGTCGATGGACCTACGGCAAAAGCTTTGGAGAAAAATGGCAAACGAATGGTCACTGCCAGCAAATTTCCAAGTCCAACAAATTGAATTGGGGCAAGTGCAGGAAACTGCGGACGCCCTGCTAGCTGGGAAACATGTAGGTCGCACAATCGTGGCTCTAGGAGGAAAAAAACAGTGAGAATCCTAATTACTTCAGGCGGTACTTCAGAAAAAATCGATGATGTACGTGCCATTACGAATCATTCCAGTGGTAAACTAGGTAAAGCAATCGCGGAAAGTTTTGCCAAAGACGATGTCGTGATTGATATAATCACTACCCGTCACGCTGTCAAACCAGAAGGAAAATTAATCCATCACTATCTGATTGAATCGACAGCTGATTTAGAAAGAACCTTGAAGGAATTAATGACCGAAAATGCCTATGACGCCGTGATTCACAGTATGGCTGTCAGTGATTTCACACCAGAAAGCTCGGTCACGCTGGAAGATTTGGAATCAGCAATCGCTGCACAACCAGCTGATTTACCAAACGCATTAGTTAGTATAGCCAATGAACGGACAGAGAAAAAAATCTCTTCCGATACCGATCATCTAGTGGTGGTACTAAAGAAAAATCCAAAAATTATTTCTTTGATCAAAAAATTGCAGCCCCAAACAATCTTAGTAGGGTTTAAACTATTAGTTGATGTGCCGATGATCGAACTATTGAATGTTGCAGAAGCCAGTCTCGAAAAAAATCAAGCCGATTTCATCTTAGCCAATGACTTAGCTGAGATTCGCGGGGAAAAGCATCATGGCTATCTGATCAATAAACAGCAGAAAGTCAAAGAAGCCCACACGAAAACAGAAATCGCGGAGCTAATCAAAGAAGAAGTCATGAAACTGGAGGAAGCGAAATGAAAAATATCCTTTTAGGTGTCAGCGGTAGTATATCAGCCTATAAAGCAGCTGATATTACTAACCAACTAACAAAGCTGGGCTATAACTTAGATGTGGTGATGACCAAAAGCAGTACGGAATTTATCACACCATTGACGATTCAATCATTATCCCACCGTCGTGTGCATCTTGATGTGATCGAAGAACCAGATGCCGCCTTGATCAATCACATTGCCTTAGCGAAAGCAGCTGATCTTTTTCTAGTCGCTCCTGCTTCAGCCAATATTATTGGTAAATTAGCCAACGGAATTGCTGATGACCTATTATCAACCGTAGCTTTAGCATTGCTGCCAGATACACCAAAAGTGATCGCACCAGCAATGAATACTTATATGTATCAAAACCCGATCGTCCAAAGAAACTTAGCTACATTAAAGGAAGTGGGCTATCAAAAAATCGAACCAAGAGAAGCCTTGTTAGCTTGCGGTGATTATGGTCGCGGTGCTTTAGCAGATATCGCGGAAATCGTGCATATCGTAAATTCAAAATTAAAGGAGTAACAAATGAAAGAGAAAAATGTTAAAAGTTTTACTTTGACTGCGATGTTTTTAGCCATCATGATTATCTTAGCGGTCACTCCCCTAGGCTTTATCCCGATTGGTCCAATTAATGCAACAACGATGCATATCCCAGTCATCATCGCATCGATCGTGTTAGGACCGCGGATTGGGGCTGGACTAGGAGCCGTCTTCGGTGTAATCAGTTTAGCACGAGCTACTGTCGTTATCACTCCGATGTCGTTTGTCTTTTCACCCTTTATTGCAAATCCATTGACGAATCAAGGCGACTGGCGTGCAGTTATCGTAGCAATTATTCCACGTATTTTGATTGGTGTCGTCCCTTACTTCGTTTACAAAGGGCTACATAAATTCATGAAACAAAAAGCGCGTCCTGTTAGCTTGTTTATCGCTGGATTAGCCGGATCAATGACCAATACGATTCTAGTAATGAATTTGATCTTCTTCTTCTTCAAAGACAGCTATGCCAATGTCCTGCAGGTTACAGCGGATGCTGTGTATGGGGTCATTTTAGGAATTATTTTCGGCAGCGGATTAGTTGAGGCGGCAGTTGCTGGTATTGCGACTATGGGTGTCTGTGCCGTGTTATTGCGATTGATGAAAAAATAGAAAAATGCTTGGCGGAAATCAAGATTGATTTCAACCAAGCATTTTTTATTTCGGTTCTTCTCCGAGAATCCGCACTTCTGTTTCTAGAGTCACATCAAATTTTTCTTTGATCGTCTTTTGGATATGCGCAATCAACTCGATATAGTCGGTTGCTGTGGCATTATTGATGTTAACTATAAAGCCAGCATGTTTTTCAGAAATTTGCGCTCCACCCCATACTAAGCCTTGTAAGCCGGCATCTTGGATCAGCTTCCCGGTAAAATGTCCGACTGGCCGTTTGAAGACGCTACCGCATGATGGGTATTCCAATGGTTGCTTTAACTCACGCAACTCCGTTAATTCCTTCATGCGTTTTTCGATTTGATCGTGATCACCCGGCACTAGCTTGAAGCTGGCACTCAATACGATCGCGGGTTGATCCTGGACCGCCGAATGACGGTAAGAGAAATTCATCTGATCTTTATACCACGTTTCGAAAGTTCCGTCAGCTAACAATACATCGACCGATTCAAAAACATCTTCAAGCTGTCCTTCATAGGCTCCAGCATTCATGAAGACCGCTCCGCCGATACTGCCAGGAATGCCGCAGGCAAATTCAACCCCCGTCAGCGAATGATCTAACGCTACATAAGTAGTATCGATCAATTTCGCCCCTGCTTGAGCCGTGATTGTGTCTTCTCCTACGCGAATCGTTGTCATATCGGTCAGCATGATTACTACACCACGAATTCCGCCATCACGAACAATGAGATTACTGGCATTGCCTAAAACGATCCATGGAACGTCATTTTCACGACAGTAGTCAACTAACGACTTAACTTCCTCATTGTCTTTTGGAAATGCTAGAGCGTCCACAGGTCCGCCGGTTTTTGTAAAAGTATAATTCATTAAAGGTTCATCCAAAAGGATTTTCACGTTTGGTAGTGCATTTGATAATTCTGTAATTTTCACTTTGATAAGCCTTTCTCGTTCATTACGGGTAAATTTTTCAAACATCCTTGCTATTTTAGCATGCGGGAAAAAAACTTACCACCCCTTAAAGCTGATGACGAATGTGTTGCCGAAGCATTTGTTCGCACAGCTCATGACTCAATAGAACATTTTCTTGTCGTAAATCAACCTCTTCACCATTTAATGCAGCAATAAAGCTGACGACTAATTGCTCAAATCCCCGTTTTTCCAAGGTCGTTGTCCAATCACCAAAGCGTTGAGACTCTTCAACCGTTCCGCGTTTAATTTTCAAATCTGTCAATTGATCTAGAATCAATGTTTGCTCCGGCGAGCTGACTTGATAACGTTCCATTTTCCCGCCGCTCATCAAGTCCATCGATAAAATACATTCGGTGGTCGCTGTCGAAAGCAGCATTTGGGCATAGGTCATCTGACCCTTTTCTTCGCGAATCTTAGAATGGACACTCATGATTTCATCGTCTAGCAAGTACACTGCGGTATCCACTAAATGAATAAACAGATCATAAATACCGAATTGCGCATTCATTCCATGATTCGGTTCATTTTTTTCTAAATGAATCACATGTTTTTGCGGAAGCTGTTTTAATTGCTCCACCATCGGCGCAAATCGGCGATTGAATCCCACCATGAATAATAGATTTTTTTCTTTTGCCAATTCCTGCAGCTCGCGAACCTCCTGTACATCTTCACTGACTGGTTTGTCGATAAAAACAGCTACACCGGCTTCCAGACATTGCTTAGCAATCTCAAAATGGACTTTTGTTGCTACGTGGATAAAGCATGCCTCGATTTCTTCAGCTAACAATTCATTGATCGTGGCAACAGTGTTGGCAAAGTTGTATTCCTGTGAAATCTTTTCTCTGACCTCATCATTACGTGTTGCAAAAATAAATGTTGCTTCCTTGCGTATTTTGGCATAAGTTGGCAGATAAGCTTTCTGGGCAATGCCGCCAATTCCGATAACTCCGATTTTCATAAATAAGACTCCTTCTTCATTTTAATGTATTTATTATTCTGTTCAGATCAGATTAACTGCTAAAAGTTGGACTGACATTCTTTGCTTTCTCCCTTATTTTCGTTACAATTAATGCATCATTGAATTTTGGATGTCAGTTCCGCTTTTTGCAGTTTTTGAAGCTGATTGAATAATGTTTCAAAATCATTGCACTGTAGAGTTAGTGCTCTTTAGCGGAATGATATACGTGGTGAGCATAAGATTCATTTTTCGTTTTTTGAAAAATGATTACTTCAAAACGAAATAGGAGGAATGCACTGTGAAATTAATTTCTTGGAACGTCAACGGGCTGCGTGCCGTGATGAAAAAGAACTTTATGGAAGAATTTAACAAATTGGATGCCGATTTTTTCTGTCTGCAAGAAACCAAGCTGCAAGCCGGACAAATCGAAATGGATCTGCCAGGCTATTATGAGTATTGGAACTATGCTGAGAAAAAGGGCTACTCTGGTACTGCGATCTTCACTAAGCACGAACCAATGAATGTGACTTATGGTCTTGGCATTGACGAACATGATCAGGAAGGTCGCGTTATCACGCTAGAATATCCTGAATATTACGTGATCACCTGCTACACTCCCAATTCGCAAAATGAGTTAAAACGTCTAGATTATCGAATGACTTGGGAAGAGGCTTTCTTAAATTATTTAAACGGCTTGAAAGAACAGAAACCAGTCATCTTCTGCGGCGATCTAAATGTAGCCCACGAAAATATTGACCTGAAAAACTGGAAAACCAATCAAAAAAATGCCGGATTCACACCGCAAGAACGGGAAAAATTTAGTATCTTATTAGAGAACGGCTATATTGATACCTTCCGCTACTTCTATCCTGATCAAGAAGGCATTTATTCTTGGTGGAGCTACCGCTTCAATGCTCGTAAAAACAATGCAGGGTGGCGGATTGATTACTTTGTCGTTTCTGAAGACCTAAAAGAAAAATTGCAAGATGCGAAGATACACACTGAAATTTTCGGCAGCGACCATTGCCCAGTAGAGCTGGATATCAACCTTTAAAAAGTTTGAAACTTTCCCCGCAGGACTTTCGCCGCTGAAAAAAATATGTTAAAACAATGGCGAAGAGGTGAAATCGGTTGAATTTTATAGCAATGGACTTTGAAACAGCCAACTATCAATCGCATAGTGCTTGTTCCTTGGCGCTGGTAATGGTAAAAAACAGCCAAATCGTTGGCGAGTATTATTCTTTAATCAAACCAGAAACAGAGTTTTTCTGGAAAAATATTCAGATCCACGGGATTCATCCAGAAGACGTGGAAAATGCACCGAAATTTCCCGATGTCTGGCAGGAGATCAAACAATACTATCAGAATAATCGGTTGATCGTCGCGCATAATGCCGGATTTGATACAAAGGTTTTAGCTGGCTGTCTCGACTATTATGATCTGGAGCAGCCCACTTACTTGTCACTTTGTACGGTAAGGACCAGCCGTCGCTTGTTTCCAGAAATGCCGAACCATCGGCTGAACACCGTGTGTGAAGAATTATCCATCCCACTTGAGCACCATCATGATGCCTTAGAAGATAGCCGAGCCTGTGCCAAAATTTTACTTTACCAGGAGGATCACTTTGGTGTTGACCCCTTAAAAAAATTAGTCCTACCCATGTAGCCGGACATGAAGCGAGGCACGTACGTTGCTTCGCTTTTTAATTGATTAGTTTGCTCATTAACAAAACATCCAAGAAATTGCCTTGAGAGTCTCGTGCACCGCGTTTCATCGTCGCCTCAGTTTCAAAGTCAAATTTCTGATACAAATGAAACGCCCGCTCGTTCCTTTTCTGAACGGTCAATTCTAAACGGCGTAATGGTGAGGCATTCTCACTCCAATAAATCACTTCATCCAATAGTGCCGTTCCTAGACCGATTCCCCAGAACTCCTTCAGAATACTTATTCCAATCTCACCGATATGCGATACCGTAAATTCCGGAGCGGCCTTAACTGAAGCCATCCCGACGATTTTCTCATCAGCAAAAGCAAGCAAAAGCAGATTGTTTTCACTTTCATATAAATCCGCTAATTGCAGGCTCAACATTTCTTCATTTAAGCCCAAACCCACTTCGTCCATGATTAAAAAATCTGTTTCTTCAGCTATTTTTTGGCTAACCTGCAATAATTCCGCAGCATCATCAGGAATCGCTTCTCTCAATGTGATCTCGACTTCACTCATTCCGCTTCCCACGCTTTCAAAATTCGCGTCTTAAATGCTTCCGCTTGTTTTCCCTTCGCAATTAAATCAACGCGACGCAGATTTTCATCTTGATCATCTTTTGATAAAACTAATTCTAGATAATCTTCAGGCATATATTCGCCTAGCTGTTGGCCCCACTCGATCACTGATAGGCCGTCACCCTCAAAATAATCGTCTAAACCTAGATCATCGGCACCCGTTTCAATCCGATAGACATCCATATGATAAAGTGGCAAACGCCCTTGCTGATATTCACGAATGATCGTATAAGTCGGACTCTTAATCATTTGATCGATTCCCAGACCCAAGGCGATCCCTTTGGTTAAAGTTGTTTTGCCTGCTCCTAGATCACCTGTTAATACTAAATTGTCACTGGGTTCAGCCACTGCACCAATGATTTTCCCTAATTTTTCCGTGGCCGCTGTATCTATTAACGTTATCACGCTGCTTCCCCTCTTTTCTGCTACCAATTTAGTATAACGATTTAGCCATTGAGAGAAAAGAAAAAGATTCTTGAACCGATTTGCTTAAACACAAAAAACAAGGCAAGCATCTAGCTAGCCTTGTTTTCTTTAAAGAATCATTTAGTTCTTTCCATGTACTTGAAGCGTCTTTTTTCCAAGCAGCAGACCCAGATTATAAGTTCCTTTTTTGATCGTCCAGCCTAACAACAAAGTCGCACCAAGCGAAATCACCATTAGAGTGACTCCAATCACCTTCAGTGCTTGATGAAGATTTGCCCCAAATAAAATCAGTGCCAGAGCTATCGAGGATAGAATCATCATATTCCGAATCCAGCGTTTCAAGTTCTGGAGCATTTTCATCTGAAATTTGACTTCTTTTACATAAGCATCTTTTGTTCGTTCATCCATTATGCGATATCTCCTTGCTTGAATTCGATCAGTATTGTAATCCGGGGTTGAAGAAGCCGACCAATACTCCGACAAAAGCGATAACTACCAGCAGCAGCATTACCTTGACTGGCGAGATGCCTTTTTTAGCCAATAAATACCAGCACAAGAAGACAAAGATTGCAGTTAGAAATCCTGGATAAACACCATCTAAAGTTTTTTGCAAATCTAGGAAGGGCTCTTTTGCTCCTTCTGCTGTCATCGTAAAAGCTGTTTTGATAGATACCCAGCTTGCCGCAACAGCTCCAATAACAATTCCACCGATCATTGTGATGGATTCGCGAATTGCTTCACCTTTGGCACCAACTAAGAAATCAACGGCTTTCCCACCAAGATCATAGCCTTTGAAATAGATAAATCTCATACCAAAATAGGCAAATAAGTTCCAAGCGATAATATAGAAGATCGCGCCTAGCGGTGAACCGGCATTGGACATTCCTAAAGCAATCCCTAATAAAATTGGGATAACAGTTCCAACAACTAACGAATCCCCGATCCCGGCGATTGGTCCCATCAGACCGGCACGCAAACCATTGATCGCTTCATCGTCCACATCGTCCGCCCCAGATGCTCGCGCTTCTTCCAAACCAGCAGTAATACCAACAACGACCGCCCCTAATTGCGGTTCTGTATTAAAGAAAGCAGTATAGGTTTTTATTGCTTTTAACTGGTCCTCCTTTTTTTCATAGAGTTCTTCAACGATTGGCAGCATCGAACATAAATAACCAAACGTTTGCATGTGTTCCTGTGAGAAGCAAGTCAAATTACCGTAGTACCATTTATGAAAGGACTTGGATAAAGTCTTCTTAGAAATCTTTTTTTCCATTGTTAAATATCCTCCTCATCATCGTCATCCAAAGGAACGCCAGCAGCGGCTACTTTTTCCAATTTGATTGATTTGATTCGATAATTAATCAGCGCAAACATCCCAGCAATAACTGTTGCGGATACTAAGTTGATTCCTAAAGATGCTGCCAACGTGAAGCCGAAGAAAAATGGAATAAAATCAGTCGCTTTTGTAACGATTTGTTTTAATAAGATTGCGATCCCAACTGCCGGTAATAATGAGCCGACCGTAAACAAGGTTTTCATTGCTAAACCGTCCATCGGCAAATAATCCTTGATCAAATCAACCATCGGCGCGCCCATTCTACACATAACGAGTGTTGGAAAAAAAGAACAAATGATGTGGGAAATCCATGGTAAGCCATAATTAACCAGATTTAACTTCTTCAGATCTCCCTTCTCAACCGCGTTCCAGCCTATGTGCTGCCAGGCTAAGTTGATGGTCGCAGTTCCATAAAATAATACTGTTCCTAACGTCCCAACCATCGTGCCAAAAGAAGTTGCTAGTGCCGCGCCGTCGGAACTTGCTGCATCAATCCCATAACTTTTCAATGCGATCATCGCTAGCGGAATTCCGATATAGCTGACTGCACGAACATCGGCTGAGACTGTTCCTCCCGGAGTGACTAACGCGATATAAACTAGCTGCATTGCTGCACCGACTAATATCCCTGCTTTTAAATCACCTAAAACGATTCCACAAACCAGTCCCCCAATTAATGGACGCCCTAATGTGTAGTTCCCGATTGATGTCCCACCTAGTCCAGGCATACTTGATAAACAAGCAAATATCCCTAAGATGGACGCTTGAATCCAACTGATCTCCATTGTTTGCTGCCCCTTTCAATTTTAATAACCAAATTTTCCTTTATATTTATTCCATGAACCGATCGAAACATCTGGCAGCAGTGAGAATTCGATCTCGTAGCCAGCCTGACTCAGCTTCTCAAATGCATCTGCTTCTTCTTGAGTGATACTTTGATTATTGCCCAACTTAACTGCTCCCTCGCGGTCATTGCACGGACCAACGATGATTTTTCTGATCCCTGGATCGAAGCCTTTTTCCACTAAAAGTTTGCACATGTCGACTGGATTTTTAGTAATTAAAAAATAGCGTGAATCACTGTCTAATACTTTTTGTGACTTTCTAATAAATTCATCCATACCCCATACAAATGTTTTTTTCTCACTTGCCGCTTTATAGGCGGACTTTAAAACATCATTAGAGGCTGCTTTGTCATTAACGGCAACCAATCCATCACAAGGATATTCTTTTGCCCAACGGGTCGTTGTTTGACCGTGAATGATCCGATCATCGATTCTTACAAATGAAACTGTCATAATTAACACTACTCCTCGTTATATTTCCTCTTCTTCATCACTTTTCGCTAACTGAAATTCTTTGAGTCCTTCTCTTGCTTCATTTGTTACCTGTGTGACTAACTCTTCCATCGAAAGCGAATCCTTCATCAAAGCGGTCGTTACCGCTAAAGGAAGATTCATGCCGCCCATCACGACCATTCTTTCTGTAAAACCTTTTTCCATTAAAAGAGTTGTTGCCGTCGTCAGCGGCGAACCGCCAATAATATCTCCCAATACAACTAACTCGCTGTCCACCGGAAGATTCTCAACTAATGCAGAAAATTTTTTCGCAAACTCATCGACCGACTGACCGTCTTGCAAGCCACATGACAATACTTCCTTTTTTGGCCCAACTAACATTTGTAACGCGTCTGCCAAACCTTCTGCCAATTTGCCGTGAGAAACTAGTAACAGATATTTCATTTACACCCCTCCTTGCCTTACATTTGTAGCTTAACAAGAAAACGTTTCCCTTCCATCTGCCGGATGTCATAACTTTTTTATGAAATTTCAACAAATCTGATATGACAGATGTCATTAAATTTGAGAATTGGTTTAGACGTTTATTCTTTCAATTTTTAGAGTTAAAACTGCGAACACACGACTAATAAAAACTGCGAGAAATTTGACTGACAGCTAGCTCAATATAGATGAAATCATTTTTCGATGCCCGCGAAAAATGACTCTATTCTCGTACGCATACGATTCCGCTAAACAACACGTTCGATACTTAGTTAGATAATCTGATAAACACTCGCACATTTTAAACTGCAAAAAGCGGAACTCGCAAAAAAACATGACCTCATTATTAAAAGGTCATGCATCGGAATATTACTCTTTTAAGTATTGGTCTACTTCTCTTTGGAGGGTTAGCAGTGAGATATCCATATCTTCATTGGAGTTGATCAGCTGCTGTAGGCTTGTATCGATGATCTTTAGCGTTGACTGATATTTTTTGAACTGGCTATGATTGATGGTTCCTTCCATTACTTCATTCAGGAGATGCAGGTTTACCATACTGTCCTTCGTATCTTCATTGATCAATGAAATTGTCTGATCAGATTGTGTAACTTTTTTCAATGGGGATAAGCCTTGCGAATATTCGATCAGGCTTTGCTGAGCTTTTTGATCATAACATAAGGTTTTCAAAAAATCCCAGGATAGTTGAGTATGCTTCGTAGTGGCAGACATTCCCATAAGCAACGTAGACGTCTGACTGTTCCCCTCACTTCCGCTAACTGTCGGCATCTTTACACAATCCCACTCGAAATTCGAATACTTCTTCACTCGCCAAGGATAAGGTTTATAAGTGCGATACTGAGATAGCGGCATCGGTGAAAAAGCGATATTTCCTCGATCAAAATCATCAGCACTTACTGGATAACCATGATTGAGCTTCTGAAGTCTTCGCACGAAGTTTATTGCCTTCTTGAATGAATCTTGGCTGAGATAGCTGTTATAGCCTTCTTCGTCAAATACCTTCGTTCCATGAGCAAAAACAGAATCCAACCAATCGTAATCATAATAGCCATACTGATCAATGATCCCGTCCTTATCACTATCTTTCGTGACGGCTTTGGATATCTTATAAAAGTCTTCTAAAGTCCAATCATTTTTAGGAATCGGAATTCCTTCTTTTTCTAACAACGTTTTGTTCACAAACATCAATGTCGGGTTGCTCTCATAAGGCAATGCATATTGATTTTTTTGAAAGACACCAGACTGAATGGCACTCTGATAATAATCCTTTTTATCAAAATTCAAATCTTTCGCCATCAGGGCATCCAGGTCCTTCATGGCTCCTAGTGAACTAAGCGTATTAAAATCTTCGCTGGGCACTAAAAAGACATCTGGTTCTTTGCCCGCCACAATTTTTTCCGATAACCAAAGTGAATAATCTTCCTTTTGAACTCCGCTGTCATAGACGACATTGACATTTGGATGCTCTTTTTTGAACCGTGCAATAGCATCATCGATCACTTGATAACTATTGCCGTTCGGAACATCCCAGTTGCTGCCGGCAAATACCCCCAGTGTAATCGTTACGGGCCGACGAGAATAACTTATTCCAAATATGATTGCTAAAACTGCTCCAAGACCTATCACTATTCCTGCAATTTTTTTATTCATTATCAAAACCCTTTGCCGTTTGCCCAGATTGAACTGCCCAGATCGCTAATTGCGTTCGATCTCGTAAATTCAGTTTCGTAAGAATAGAGCTTAAATAATTACGAACCGTTCCTTCAGATAAAAATAATTTCTCGGCGATTTCTTTATTGGATAGACCGTAACCGACCTGCTGAAGCACCCGCCATTCTGGTTTGCTGATAGTTTCAGCATCTTTTTTGTCGACTTTGATTGTATAGTTGTTTTGATTCACCTTTGAGAAGGTGCTAAAAACCTTCATCGCAATGTCGGGATTGATCATCGCACCTCCCTGATCCACGGTCACGATCGCATGATACAATTCGTCCATTCCGACTCCTTTTAACAGATAACCGCTTGCTCCATATCTCAAGGCACTAAAAACAAAATCATCGTCATCAAAGGTCGTCAAAATAATAATTTTCGTTTCAGGATACGTTTCTTTGACTGCTTTTGTACAAAGAACGCCATCCATATTCGGCATCCGAATATCCATCAAGATAATATCGACAGGCTGCTGCTTCAAGATCGCCAATACTTCGAGGCCGTCCGCAGCAACGCCCACAACAGACAGATCCTGATGACTCGATAAAACGACCTTCAACGATTCACGGATCAGCTCCTGATCATCGGCAATAAGAACTCTAATCATATTGTTCTCCTTTCTGAATCGGTATTTTCACTACTGTGTGGAAGCCTTCAGTGCCATCAAAATGAACCTCGCCGTTAATTACAGAAACACGCTCAATCATCTGCTTCAGCCCGAAACCATATTGAATCTCGGCTGCTCCCACACCATTATCCTTAATATCCAAATAAATGAAGTCTTCCTCTTGATAAAAACGGATCATCAAGCTTGTCGCGCCGCCATGCCGCATCGAATTGGTCATGCTTTCCTGGATCACCCGAAACAGCACATCTTCCTTGATTGATTCAAAATCAATATTATGCAGCTGATAATCCAGATCCACCTCTAAATGCGAAACACTAGTAAATTCAGAGATCAGTTTCAACAAAGCTCCTTTAAATCCTTGTTCTTCAAGAGCTCCAGGACGCAATTTATTCAAGGAGTCTCGCACTTCGCCAATCCCCTGTCGGATAACTTTTGCCACGACCTTCAATTGTTTCTTAGTTTCTGGTGCATCTATATCAATCATGACGATACAGGCATCAACACCTGCAGCTATTCCAGTAAGCGCATGCCCTAACGTGTCGTGAATCTCTCGAGCAAGCCGTTTCCTTTCATTTCGCTCACCCATTTTTTCAATTGCTACAGAATAATTTTTTAACTCGCGGTTAACTTGATGAATCATATCCAGCTCTTTCGCAATTTTTTCATTTTCCTCCAATTGATGAGTAATGTACATGATAATGAAGCCGATGAAAATCAGGATATTCAATGTAACCAAAATATTTTGGATCGCGAACAGAACACTGCGAGTATTCATATCATAAATCTCAAAAAAGGTCTGTGGATTATTCATCGGTATCATCGCCGATGCGACCTCATAGCTGGAGACTAAGTATAAAATTATCAGTGCTACCAAAATCCAGCGTGAGGCTGAATCTTTCCAATGATAAATACTGTCACAAAAAACTAAAAGCACGATGCCATTATAGCCCATATTGAACAGGTACATCAGCCCGAAGCAAATCCCCAGTTGTAATGCTGTAAATACAACGTTCAAAATCTTATGATTTCGTGCAATGATTGTACGATAATACATTAAGACGATCAGCAAAATAAAAAGCAGAATCGAGGCAAAATAAACAATTTCAGGATTTAACGGTACGTGATTGACTTTGTCTAAAAATTCCCGCGCCATTCGATGGTCAATAACGTATTTTGTACCAATCAAATAAACGGTGCCAAAGAAAATCACGATGATAAAATTCAAGACTGTCATTATATTCTTGATGGTTGTCAATGAAATATTATAGTTTCTTCTCATTATTGCCACCCATTTTCATCATAGTTCTCTACATTTTTTGAGGTGATCAGCTTCACCTTTACCACTACCTTATCCTTCCCATGACCTTTAAGTAGTTGATACATCTCGTCAGCAGCGAGCCGCCCCATTGAGATCGGTGACTGAGCCACTGTACCAATCACATTGGAACTGCTGGTGATCAGGGATTTCAGTTCAGGTGTTCCGTCCACACCATAGACCTTCACTTCAGGTCTGTCTGCTTCCTCCAATGCAGCAATTGCCCCTAATGCACTCGGATCGTTTAAAGCCATGACGACATCTACATCAGGAGTTTTTTTCAACATCTCTTCCATCAAAGGCATCGCCTTTTCTAATTGTCCCTGACATTCGCCTTGATTCACAACCTGATAGTTGTCATGACCTTTGATCGTTGCTAAAAAACCGTCGATTCGATCCTTCGCCGATTTAGTCGTTGTGTGCTTCAATAAAATTATCTTCGCTTGATCAAAGCGATTCATCATATCCTTTGCACACTGGACTCCTGCATCATAATTATCCGAAACAACCGTCACATCGACCAACTCAGAATTTTTTACCGGTGCATCCACAGCAATGATCGGAATTCCCGCTTTCTCTGCTTTTTCTAACGCCGGCTTGATCGCGCCTGAGTCGATCGGATTAATAAAGATTCCATCGACCTTCTTATCAATAAAATACTGAATCTGTTCATTTTGCTTTTTAATATCCAAAACAGGATCCAAAGTAATCAAGGCATCCTCATTATTCTCGATCACTTTCCATAATTCATTATTGATTACTTCATAGAAAGGATTATTCATCGTCATAAATGAAACGCCAAAAACATGATTTTGTCTAGCAGGATTTTTATAGCCCAAAAAGTAAATACCGAAAATACTTATAAAAACTAAAATAGCTGTACCAAGCTTGATACTCCAATGTTTTTTCATCAGCGCCTCCTATAAACTAAATTGTTTAAATCAAACACAATGCTTTATTATTATCATACACATTTATGAAGTTGTATCCTAGTGACATATGTAAGCTTTTTCAGTATCAATTCGCTCATTTTTTGAAACAAATAAAATAGAAAGCAAGAATTCTGATAAATGAATTCTTACTTTCTATCTCTTTACTATTTAAGCGTGATTTCTTCCGACGCCTCAACTGATTTTGATTGAATCGAGTAAGTATCTTCCGCGCCAGGAAACAGAACCATGATCGTACTTTCTTTCCCCTGCGACTTCAAATAATCTCGATCAATAATAGCGAGCTTTGTCTCCGGTGTGACCTTATTAGGTTCACTAACAAGGATATCGAAGCCTTGACCTTGTAATTCTACTGTATCGATCCCGATATGGATCAAAACTTCTTTTCCATCACTCATTTCAAGACCAATGGCATGCTTGGTTGGGAAAACACTGGTGACTATTCCTGTAACAGGAGAATAAATATCATCACTTGCAGGTTCGACCGCAAAGCCTGGTCCCATCATTCCTTCAGAGAATACTGGATCATTCACCTCAGATAACGACATTAATTGTCCCTTCACCGGACTGCAAACAGCTGCTTTGCTCTTCTTTTTAAACACAGTAAACATTTTATGCTCCTTTCATCCTCATCGCAATAAATAAGATAATTACGGTAATTAAACTAATAAATCCAATCGCAAAGTAGAAAATAACCCTCGTGTTACTAGATACAGGCTGATTTTCTGCAAACATTTTTCGATTATAAAAATAGCATAAAGCAGCACCAATAATATTCCCAGTCAGAACTTGCTGAATCAAACTAAAGGTTAAAAACCGTTTTTCAAATAAAGTAGGCTTGTTCGTTTGCGCCCCCATAAAGTAAAGACAAGCAGCTTGAAAGAGCATCAGAAATGACAGCAGCAAGGCTAATGTCAATCCCGGAATCTGAAGAATCAGTTGTTGGATGCTCACCTGTTGATTGAAGCTTACTAAAAACAAATAGAAATAAAAGAGCACTGGCATCAGGATCCAATAGCCCAGCAACACATTTCTTTTGACTCTTAAGGATTTAAGCGCTATCATTTTAAATTCTCCCTTTCATAAATACTAGATTTAATTCGTTGGATCAGTACTTTTATTAAGTGTATAAATACCATATGAGCGAATCAGATAATCCATCAAACAGCTTAGCCCGATCAATGATTGAGATTGAAGTCTTCTTCTGCCGATAACAAAAAAATCGCAATAAAAATTTAAATGATACGTGCTGTGTCTTGCAAAATAATTATCTCCAACTGCCGTAACAGCCAGTACTGGAATTTTCCGCATTTCAAACGATGTTAGATTCTCTTTGACTTCATCCGTTTCACCACTTAAGGAAGCAACGACTACACAATCATTTTGAGTGATCATCGGCATCACCATATCCAACTCTGTCTTATTTGGTAAAACCAGTGCCCGTTTATCCACATTTAATAGCATCTTGTAGAACTCGTCGATGATATTTTTTTGAGAAAAACCAGTTGCATAACAATAAATCGTTTGGCTTCGATCAAACATTTCATTGATTGGCTCCAGATTCACTGATTGCATATAATCAATTGTTTTTTTGATATCATCGAGTTGCTTCTCAAAAATATCCTTGTCGCTAGTTTCCTGCTGTTCATTAGTTTCAGTGTGTCGCAAAAAATATTTTAGCTCTGAATATCCAGAAAAGCCAAGCTTCTTGGTTGTTCTTAATACTGAAGATTTGGACGCATGAACCATATCAGCTAGCTCCATGATTCCTGAGGATCGAACCTTCTCAGGATTTTCCAGCATGAACTGTAAAATATCTTTATCCAGCTCGCTCAGTTCTGCTAAATGTTGGTGAATCAACTGCTCTAATGTCATAATTTTCCCCCTCCTACACTATTATACGTGAAGGAAGAGGAAAAATTGCTGTTTTTCATCGCAACTAGCTTAATTCTGGCCAAAATTCTTTATTCGCTTCAATCAGATCATCCAATAATTCTTTGGCGATCCGGGCATTTGGTACGATTCTTGATAGTGCCAATGCTTGATACAATTTTTGATACGATTTTTCCGCCCAAGCTTCAACCACTAATTTTTCAACCGCAACCTGCTGTTCCATCAAGCCTTTTTGAAAACGTGGAATCTTGCCTTGAGTCAATGGTTCTGGTCCGTTACTGCCTACAACACATGGGACTTCTACCATCGCCGTTTCATCAAAGTTGACTATCGCTCCTTCATTTGGCACAATCAGCAGCATTCTTTCATGAGTGTTATAAGCAATTGCGCGTGCAAGGTCGACGATATAACTTGCATGCTCATCAACTTCCAGTGAAGTTCCTTCAGCCGTTCCAGCTTCTGCAATTCGGTCACACTCGCTGAATACGTGCTGCTCACGACCAGCCATCACTTCATTTGCCCGCGTATATTCTGGATTGGCATGAGCAACTTCATCCTGTGGGTAGAAATAATATTTCAAATAAGTATTCGGCAACGTATCTGGATCTAAAGCGTAAACTTCCTTCGCTTTGGCAAAGGTATGCATCCAGCTAGCATCTGTATGCTGAGATGCTTCAATCTCTTCTGGTAATGAATAGCCATGATCTTTAACATGCGCTTTTATTTGCGGCATCAAATCATTGCCTTCTTTATCGCGAATATCTGTCCACCAGCCAAAATGATTCAGACCGTAATAACGAACTTCCATCTCTTTACGTGACTTCAAGCCGATCGAATGCGCCATCCGTTCTTCAATTCCCACTGGCATATCACAAATATTGATGATTTTTGATTCGGGTCTTAATTTTCTGGTCGCCTCAGCCACGATCGCTGCTGGATTAGAATAGTTTAGCATCCAAGCGTCTGGTGAATATTTCTCCATATAATCGACCAACTCTAGCACTCCGCCGATTGAACGCATGCCATAAGCAATCCCGCCAGGGCCACAGGTTTCTTGACCCACAACGCCATACTTCAATGGAATCTTTTCATCTTTTTCACGCATCGCATACAATCCAACACGAATGTGGGCCATCACAAAGTCAACATCGGTAAAGGCCGTTTCCGGATCAGTCGTAGCGACGAACTTGATTTCTGGTGCACGTTCCTTTAATAAAATCTCACAGGCATTTGCTACATGGTCCTGACGCTCTTTTAAATTATCATAGAACTTGATTTGTCTAATTGGGAACTTATCTAAGTTATCCAAAAGCATCAAGACGATCCCCGGGGTAAATGTACTTCCCCCACCTGCAATAACAATTGAAAATTTCTTCATTTCTAAAATCTCTCCTTTAATTTCTTAGTTTTCTGTATCCATCAGTGTTTCAAACTGTTCTCTGACCTGCGGCACATCCAGACCAACGATGACTTGGAAGGCATTCCCATTCCGGACAACTC
This sequence comes from Enterococcus sp. GPZ-007, assembly GCF_059374735.1. Lineage (NCBI taxonomy): Bacteria > Bacillati > Bacillota > Bacilli > Lactobacillales > Enterococcaceae > Enterococcus > Enterococcus sp. GPZ-007. The sequence continues at coordinate 72,335 of NZ_JCAFYN010000013.1, forward strand.
CATGGGCCCCGCCTGATTTGAAAACGTCATCTGGTTGAACAAGCTTTTCATCTTTGACAGTGATTCGCAAGCGCGTGGCACAGTTATTGACCTTCTCGATGTTTTCTGCCCCGCCAAAGCCGTCTAGATAGACTGCAGCTTGTTCCGTATATTGATTCGCGCCCTCAAGTACAGGTGCGTTGCCGCCTTGTTTTGCTTTGTAATCTTTTTTCGAATAGAGTTTAATATCTTGCGAATTTTCTTCTCGCCCTGGTGTTGCCAGATTGAACTTCAGGATCAAAAATCGGAAAACGAAGAAGTAAATCACAATAAAGGCTAGTCCAATGAAGAGCTGAATAAAGATCATACTCTTATGATTCTGAAACAACGGGATCCAAACCTTCGCCAATAGATCGATGAAGCCTCCGCCCATATCTCCTACAACACCAAACCCATACATGGTTGCCGCCATAGTTGCGGCTAAAAGAGCGTGAACTGCGAAAAGCGGTGGTGATACGAATAGGAAAGTAAATTCTAATGGTTCGGTAATCCCTGCCAAAACTGCGGTTAAGGTTGCTGGAATAAGAATCGCTAAAACTTTCTTTCTATTCTCTGGTTTAGCTGTAAAGTAGAAGGCTGCTGCAATACCAGGAGATGCGAATATCTTAGAGTTGCCATGCAAAGCAAAACCGCCCTCTGGGAACAACTGCTTCAAAGGTGTTGTTGTTTGCGCGAATTCCTGTAAATGTCCCATCCAGTACTTGGTAATTCCTTCTTCGACAACTGCTGGACCATAAACAAATGGTGTATAGATGAAATGATGCAGCCCCGTCGGTATTAGAATTCGTTCCAAAAAGGTGTAGAGCCAAACCCCGAAGATTCCTGCACTCGCTAGAAATCCTTGTAATGATCCGATCCCTTGTTGAACTTTCGGCCAGATCAGGCAAATCAGAAAAGCAATCGGCAGCATCGCGAAGAATCCTAAGATTACAACGAATGACGAGCCTTGGAAGATCCCTAAAAAGTCCGGCAATTTCTTTTCAAAATAGCGATTATGCAGAAAGACAACAATTGCTGAGATAAAAATCGCACCAATAATTCCAGTATCTAGTGTTTTGATTCCACCAATTAATTTAAGACCACTTTCTCCTCCAGGATCAGCTGCAAAATTTACTCTGAAAAAATCGCCGAAGTATTCAAGCATTGAGGAAATAAAATAATTACAGGTGGTATATACAACGAATGCCTCCATCGCCGCTCGAGCATTTGCTTTTTTTGCTAGCCCAATCGATAGCCCGATCACGAATAATAGCTCCATCTGATTGAAGACCGTCCAGGCACCATTTTCTACAATACTCCAAATGGAATACCATGTTGTTCCTTCAGTCGCGATGCTTCCAACAAGCATAGGATTCTTGAAAATGATACAAAGTGCCACCATTATTCCCGAAAATGAGAATAACAACACCGGGGTAAACATCGCCCCTCCAAAGCGCTGAATCTTTTCCATCATGACAAAAACACATCTCCTTCCAATAAGTTTTCTTCTTCCTGTTTACACTTTTGACTATACAGGCTGTAAAAAGCGTTTACAATATTATGGGATAAGCTAGGGAATTTTGTTCCATCCTTGAACTAAAGTGTCTAGCGCTGGGAAATTTCCCAGTTGCTCACAATTAGCTAACTATGGATGAGGTTATTTTTCCACGAATACGATCCGACTATACTTCCCGTACACTAAACTTCCTTAACTAACAGACTTTCCATCAACCTTGCAAACTGCGAAAAGTCGAACTCGCAGCTATCTCTTTTTAAGGTATTCATTTTTCTAAAGTTCAGAAAAATGAGTCTTATTATCGTTTCGCATATCATTCTGCTACACTTCATAATCAGGTTCTTCCTAGATGAAATTAACTGATTTCGATCCTTGTGTACTACGAAAAGCAGAACTGACAAAAAAAGCAAGAATTCGAATGGTCTCGAATTCTTGCTTTACAGTCATTATTATTTTGACAGATGGAGTTTAATCCATCAGTGATTGTGCTGCTGTGATGATTGAAAGTTTGTAAACATCTTCTTCATTTGAACCACGAGAAAGGTCAGAAATTGGTTTGTTCAACCCTTGCAGGATTGGTCCAATTGCTTCAAATCCGCCAAAGCGTTGAGCAATCTTGTACCCGATGTTTCCTGATTGTAATTCAGGAAATACAAAGACAGTTGCTTGTCCAGCTACCTTTGAATCAGGTGCCTTTAATTGTGCGACACCTGGAATGTATGCAGCATCGAATTGTAATTCACCATCAATCAAATAATCTGGCGCCAATTCTTGGGCGATCTTTGTTGCTTCAGCCACTTTTTCTACTTCAGGAGATTTTGCAGATCCTTTAGTTGAGAAGCTCAACATGGACACTTTTGGTTCGATATCGAATAATTCAGCCGTCTTAGCTGATTCTACAGCGATTTCTGCTAATTCCTGTGCAGTTGGATTGACATTGATTGCACAGTCGGAGAATAAATATTTCTCTTGGTCGCGGCCGCGAACCATCAAGAACGCTCCACTTGTACGGCTAATGCCTGGTTTTGTTTTGATAATTTGTAATGCTGGACGAACAGTGTCGCCTGTTGAATGGATCGCTCCAGATACCATTCCATCAGTGATGCCCATATAAGTTAACATTGTACCAAAGTAGTTTTCATCTTTAAGAATTTTTTCAGCGTCTTCCTTACTGACTTTTCCTTTACGACGTTCAACAAACGCTTCGACCATCTCATCCCAACGATCAAAATGATCTGGATCAATGATCGTGAAGTTGCCTAAAGCGATTCCACGAGCGCCAGCAGCTTTCTCGATTTCAGCCAAATTACCAATCAAAACTGGTTCAACTAGTTCCTCTGCTTTTAGACGAGATGCGGCGCCAAGAATACGTGCGTCAGTTGCTTCAGGAAATGCCACTTTAATGTTGCGACGAATAATCTTAAATTTCAAACTATCAAATAGATCCACGATAAAACCTCCAGATATTTATTTCCTATCTATCATACAACAATTCTAATGAAAAGAAAAGGACAGAATAAAACCTCTGTATCACTGATTAAAATCTAGTAAATATGAATTAAGAGGCTTTTCACAAACTGTCTCTATAACAGAAACCGTTGTCATACTACACTGTTTCAGGCAACTGCCAATCAATCGGTGATTCGCCCCATCCGGTCAAGATTTGATTGGTTTTTGAAAATGGTTTTGACCCCAAGAAGCCGCGATGGGCAGATAGTGGCGAAGGATGAACAGATTTGATGATTGCATGCTTAGTCGTATCGATCATCTTGATTTTTTCTTGCGCTGGTTTCCCCCATAAAATGAAGACGATTGGTTTTTCACGTTCATTCAAGCGCTCAATGATTGCATCCGTTAGCTGTTCCCAACCTTGACCGCGATGTGAGTATGCCTGACCCTCACGCACAGTCAATACGGTATTAAGTAGGAGCACACCTTGTTTTGCCCAACTGACAAGATTACCATGTTGAACTGGAGGAATTCCTAAATCACTTTGCATCTCCTGATAGATGTTCCGTAATGAAGGAGGAATCTTCACCCCCGGCTGTACAGAAAAAGATAAGCCATGGGCTTGATCGATTCCGTGATAAGGGTCTTGTCCTAAAATCACGACTTTGACTTGATCATATGGCGTTAATTCGAGTGCCTCAAAAATATGATACATATCAGGATGGATTTTTTGGGTACTGTACTCTTGCTTCAAAAATTCCCGCAGCTTCAAATAGTATGGTGCTTGAAACTGATCGGCTAAAACATTTTGCCAATCATTATGGATGATTTCTTTCATGTTTGACACTCCTTAATCGTATTAATGTATTAATTTTTCTTTCAGAAAAATTAGTTTGATGCTCATGCCGTATACCATTCTGCTAACTATTTCTTACCATAACACGAGTAACATTTAAGGATTGACCTTTGAACAAAGTGAACTGCGAAAAGCAGAACTGGCATCCTCTATCTCCGATATTAATTCTGGATACCGAACTGTGCAAATAATTCTTTTTAAAGAATAATCTCGACATGGTTATCCGCTCTGGGATTATGGTACACTATCCGTGTATGATAGGAAAGCTAGGTGAATAATTTTGATAAAACTCATTGCCTCTGATATGGACGGTACACTGTTGAACGATCAAATGCAAGTCCCGACAGCAAATATCGAAGCCATTCAGAAAGCTCAAGCTCAAGGAATTGAATTTATTACAGCAACTGGACGCGGAATGAGCCATGCTAAAATCTCATTAGATGAAGCAGACATCCATGTCCCGATGATTTTATTAAACGGCGCTCATGTTGTGAATGCTGAACGAGAAACGATTTTTACGATTCCGATCGGCAAAGAAAAAACGTTTGAAGTCATGGATGCTCTTGAAAATGCCGATCTTTATTATGAGATTTTTACTGCTGAACATGTCTATTCTTCAAATCAGCCGATGCGGATCGAGTTTTTCTCTGAGCATATAATGGATAGAACGCCAGGTATTTCTAAAAAGATGGCGATTGCCGCTTCTTCTCGACATTTATCGCTGACGCCGATCACTTTTGTTAAGGATATGCGCCAAACGCTCATTGATAATGACGAAGATGTGCTAAAAATCATCGCCTTTGATAAAAATGGACCCGAGCAACTTAAGGTGGTCACGAGTGAATTAGAAAAAATGGGTGACCTTGCGATTGCAGCTTCTGAATTGACTAATATTGAAATCAATCATGTCAATGCGCAAAAAGGCATCGCATTAAAACAGTTCGCTGAAGAACGCGGCTTTAACGCGGATCAAGTGATGGCCTTAGGCGATAATTTTAATGATGTCAGTATGCTGACATATGCTGGTACCAGCTTTGCAATGGGCAATGCCGCACCGGCGATCAAAAAAATTGCGAAGCATGTCACTGATACGAATGAAGAAAATGGAGTAGCAACGGCAATCGATCGAATCCTTTCTGAATAATAAAAATCAAAAGGTGTGAGTAACATGACTGAATTTTTTATTCAAGAAAAACAATTAAGTTCCACCACACGAACGATCGTCAAAGATAACAAAGGTGTCCCGCTGTATTTAATGGTAGGTCATTGGGGACGAAAAGGAAACGTCCTCTCGCTCTATGCAATGGACGGTCATATCGTAGCCTATATCAAGCAAGCCAGTGTGATCTTTGGCCGCAAATTTGAGATTTATTATGAGCACACAAAGGTTGGTGTGCTTCATAAAATTTTTCATTGGCCAGGGGATTTTTACTACATACAGCAGCTTCACTGGGCAGTCTATGGAGATATTTACAACCATAAATACAAAATTAATCACTTTAACCAATCGATTATGACTATGGATAAAGCCACTCTGTTGACTGGCGATTTCTACGTCTTAGATGTCACGAATCCAGATGATGCACCAATATGTATTTGTGTGGCAGCGATCATGGATTACTGGCTTTATAATCGCAATAGAAATAAGGAACCAGAAACAATTTTAGAAGTCACATTTTCACAGAATTAAGTAAAACGGCTAAAACTTTGATTAAAAGTTTTAGCCGTTTTCTATCTCCAAAGTCTTTCATAAATCGTTTGAACTGTGACGCTTAATTCGATCAAATCCTTTGACCTCTCGCTGCATATGATCATACAAATGGCCGCTGATCATTATTTCACCGACGTCTTTAAACCCATCGCGCAAATACAAGCGCTTAGCATTCGGATTGGCTTTATCTACATTTAGACCAATAACTTTTTCGCCTTCATGAGTCGCTAGACGATCCACTGCTGTTAATAGTTTTGATCCTATTCCCTGTCCGCGGAATTTTTCATCAACAGCAATCGAATCCAAATACCATTCATTTGGAAAGGCTTCTGGATCGATAAACATCTGAACATCTTCAGTGATCCCTTGTGATCGCAAATAATTTTCCAATGGCAAATCAATGATTGCTTCTTTGTTGGCGGGATAACCGAAAACGGCTCCCGCGATCTCACCGTCAATCTCTTCAACTAATCCTCGTGCATAGCCAAAACGGTAAGTCGGATCTTCGAAGCAGGCCGCGATAACTTCCAGAGCTTTCTCTTCACCGAAGTCATCTAAAAAATCTAGCTCCATATCTTTTAAAATAACCAGTATTAGTTTGGCAACGGCTGCTCCATCTTCTTTTTTGGCAAATCGAATCATTTTAAAACCTCGCTTTTAATAACGTTTATTCCCTACCCTCTAGTGTACCACGAGAAAAATTATTTCGAAAGCCAGGAACTTTGTGAATGCTTGAAAGTCTGCTATGATATTTTTGAATGGAAGACTAGGAGGAGTAACATGAAAAAAATACTGAAGATTGTTTTGGGGATCATCATTGCAATCATCGTGGTCTTGGGCGGCTATTTGATTTACTTATTCGCTAGCTATGACCGTCAATCAGATAACATCACCCTGAAGCCTGATAATCAGCATAATCAAGCGTTAGAAACGAATAAAACTTATCGAGCAATGAGTCACAATATTGGGTATGGCTCATATCCCCCAAGCTACAGCTTCTTTATGGATGGCGGGAAGTATTCGCGCGCATACGACCAAGAGACTGTTAACCAAAATATGCAGGGAATCGTCGGCACAACTAAAGAGCTGAAACCGACCTTTGCTTTCTATCAAGAAGTCGATCAAGACGGTGATCGCTCGCAACATGTGGATGAAGTGGCTTATTTGAAGAAACACTTAGCAGACTACAACAGTCTTTATGGACAGAATTATGATTCATCTTACTTATTTTACCCGTTCACTGATCCAATTGGGCAAGCAAAATCCGGCTTGGTCACTTTGAGTCAAGCTGAGATCACCAGCAGTAAACGTTATTCCCTGCCGATCGAAACAAATTTCAATAAATTTTTCGATTTGGATCGTGCCTTCACTGTCAGCCGCGTTCCAGTCAAAGGTGGTCATGAATTCATTGCGATCAATACGCATTTATCGGCCTTTACTAAAGATCGCTCTATCCAAGCAGCGCAGTTGAAGAAGATTTTTGATGTAATGGAAAGTGAATATAAAAAAGGCAACTACGTATTAGTCGCTGGCGATTATAATCATGATGTTTTAGGCAATAGTCCGGAAGTCTTCGATACAAGCAAGAAACGGGAAACGTGGACGCATCCATTTCCAAAGGATCAATTACCTGTTGGCTTTCATCTTCCTACTGGTAAACTAGCTGAAGAAAAAATACCGTCTGCTCGGGCGTTGAACGAACCCTACAAAGAGGGAAAGACTTATACTACTCTGATTGATGGTTTTCTCGTTTCAGATAATATCAATGTAGAGGCTGTTCATGTCAAAGATATGCAGTTTAAATATTCCGATCATAATCCGGTGTATTTAGATTTTGATTTAAAATAATTAAACAGCAGAAACTTTTAAGCTAAAAAGTTTCTGCTGTTTTTTTCACTAATTGATTTTGCTTACTCCCCTTGTTACAATTATAGAAACAACGAAAAGGACTGTTTTCAATGCGACATTTTGTCTTCAATATCCGCACGATTGCTTTACTCAAAACCAGGAAACTACTGTAGATGAAGCATTGTTTGGAGTAACATAAAGATTGTTTCATCGCCCTTTTTTAAGAGCAGAATTAGGTGCTCTTTATTTAGTGTGGTTTAAAAATGATCTTTATCGATAAAATTGGAGGAAGAATGAAATGTTGAATATTAAGCAAGTTAATCAAAATAACAAAAATGACATTGAAGCGATGATGGTAGTTTGGGAATCTTCTGTAGTTGCGACCCACACTTTTTTGACCGCAAACGACATTGAAGCGCTAAAACCCAAAGTGAGAAAATATCTACAATCGATTGAACATCTCCATGGTTATTACGATCAAGAAATCTTAGGATTTATCGGCGTTGAACACGAAAAAGTAGAGATGCTGTTTATCAGCGGAGAAGCTAGAGGAAAAGGTATCGGAAAGAAACTGCTTCAATTCGCGATCGATTCTCTAAAAGTAAAGTATGTCGACGTGAATGAACAAAACTCACAAGCGTTAGGTTTTTACCAGCATATGGGTTTTCATGTAATGGATCGATCTGAATTTGATGAGCAAGGCATGGCTTTTCCCATTTTACATCTTAAAAAAATGCGGATCGAAGAAGTTGTTTCTAATAAGAAAAAATTTTTAGACCTGCTTCTTTTAGCTGATCCGCAGGAAGACATGATTGACCGTTACCTTGATGACGGCCGCATGTTTGTTTTATATGATGATGATTTGAAGTGCTCGGCCGTTGTCACAGAGTTGAATGAACAGGAATGTGAGCTGAAAAATATCGCGACTGTCCCAGCCGCACATGGACAAGGCTATGGCAGAGCAATGATTCAGTTTTTATTCCATGAATTTCTAGGTAATTATCAAACGATGTATGTCGGAACTGGCGATGAGCCTGGGATACTGGACTTTTATAAAAAAAGCGGATTCCACGAATCGCATCGCATGAAGAATTTTTTCACAGATAATTACCACGAACCGATCATTGACCAAGGGGTACAATTAGTCGATATGGTTTATCTGAGGGCTGATTTCAAGAAGTTTTAGCAAAAAAGGGGTAAGATCACGAAAATTGATCTTACCCCTTTTTATATCGACTATTTTATGCTTGGCGAAGCTGCTTGATAATAGTCTCAGCTGTTGCAAGGTTCATTTGCTCGGAACGGCGTAATAACCTAGACACTTGAGGAATTTCATTTTCAGTAGCTCCTGCTGTAATAGCCAGTGAACGACTCTGCATCGCCATATGTCCTTTTTGGATTCCGTCGGTCACTAAGGCACGGACCGCTGCCAGATTTTGTGCTAATCCGACAGCTACAATCATCTCACCTAACTCCGCAGCAGATGTAACCTCTAATAGTTTCAAACTCAGTTGAGCTTTTGGTAAGACTTTGGTCGCGCCGCCGACAATCCCGACTTTCATCGGTAAAGTCAGTTTCCCAACTAGTTTATCCTCTTTGATAGACCAATCAGTTAATCCCTCATAACGCCCATTTCGAGCAGCATAGGCATGACAGGCTGCTGCAACAGCACGTGTATCATTTCCAGTTGCCAGGACCACTGCGTCAATACCATTCATGATCCCTTTGTTATGGGTTGCTGCACGATATGGATCGAGTTTGCTGTATTCGCTGGCAGCAGCGATCTTTTCCGCTATCTCTGGTGTTAGCTGCTTTATAGGAATCTCACAGCGTGCCTCAATCAACGATTCTGTCGCATAGTTGCTCAAAATGCTGAACAAGATATCCGCATTAGGAATCAATTGTCTCAACTCTTGCGCTACAGCCTCCAACATCGTATTCAGAATATTGGCGCCCATTGCATCTTTCGTATCAACGACTAAATCAAGTGAAAGATACCCTTCTTCAAAAGTCCGCACGTTGATTGACTGCAGACCACCTCCACGTTGATAAATCGAAGGATAACTTTTTTCAGCTGCAGCAAAAAGAAGTTTTTTATTTTCATTTATCGTTTCGTTTACTGTTTCAAAATCTTTGATATTACGTAAAACAACTTGACCAACCATATCTTGATTGATTACACGAGTTTGAAATCCTCCAGCTTTTGCGATGATCTTTCCAGCATTGCTAGCTGCCGCAATCACGGAAGGCTCTTCGGTAGCCATCGGGATTAGTTTTTTTTTTCCATTAATGACAAAGTTCTGCGCGACGCCTAAAGGGATCGAACATTCGCTGAGTTGGTTTTCAATCAAGTTATTCGCGATCTTTTCCGGTAAAACCGTTTCAGATTCTAATTGCGCTGCCTCATGGGCGGATAACTTTTTTTCCTTCACCAGCTTTGCTAAGCGTTCAGTTCGGGTCATCTGGTAGAATTTTTTTTTTGCGGTTTCTTGATCCTCTGCTTTCGTGATCATTAAGGCCAAACCTAAACCGCCGCCGATACAAAGACTAGCTACACCACGTTGCTTGTCTTCTTGGATTAATTCTGACACTAGTGTTGCTACGATACGTGTACCGCTGGCGCCGATGGGATGTCCTAAAGCAATCGCACCGCCATAAGTGTTGATCTTTTGATCTGATAATTTTAGTTCTTTTTGCACCGCCACTGAAGCTGCCGCAAAAGCTTCATTGATTTGGAACGTATCAATTTCATCGATTGTACGATTGACTCTTTTTAATAATTTATTGATCGCTGAAACAGGCGCCATTCCCATAATACTTGGATCAATCCCCACTTCGCTGTAATCATTGATGACAGCCAGATAGGCTAATCCTTGTTCGATGGCATAAGCTTTTGAAGCGATGACGATCGCTGCAGCACCATCATTTAATGTTGAAGCATTAGCAGCTGTTACAACACCATCTTCTTTAAAAGCTGGTTTCAATGAACTGATTTTCTCTAATGTCGAATCAAAGCGGATCCCTTCGTCCTCTCGCAGCGTACTTCCATCTGCCAATGCGACTGGAACTATCTCTGATTCAAATTTTCCATCTTTGCTTGATTTTGCCGCCTTCATTTGTGATTCGTAGGCATACTGATCTTGCATTTCACGAGTAATATTGTACTCACTCGCAACTTTTTCTGCTGTCAGTCCCATGTGTTTACCACTAAAGGCATCGGTCAAGCCATCATAAATCATGCTTGATTTTGGCTCTTGCCATTCCTGTGTGGCATAATCGAAACTCGTTACTTTGGGTGCTTGAGACATATTTTCTGTCCCACCAGCAACAACGACTTGCGCTTCGCCTAATTGAATCTGCTGCATTCCGAAAATGATCGATTTCATGCCGGAGCCGCAAACTTCATTGATCGTGGTCGCAGGGATTTCATATGGTACCCCTGCTTTAACAGCTGACTGACGTGCCACATTTTGTCCATTACCTGCTTGTAAAACATTCCCCATAAACACTTGTTCCACTTGATCTGCCTTGATTTCCGCGCGTTTGATCGCCTCTTTTATTGCGATCGCACCGAGCTCGACGGCTGAGACGTCTGCTAGTTTGCCTTTATATCTGCCAATTGGTGTTCGTACAGCGCTCAAAATAACTATTTCTTCCAAGGGTGCACCTCCAATGTTATCTTTAAAAATCAGATGTAAGTATAGCATAGATAGTTTTATAATTTCTTAAGATTCAAACTTAACTAATTATGACCTTTCTATGATATATTTACCTTTGGAAGAAAAGGAGGAGCAATATGAATATAGGGATTGATAAAATCAGTTTTCACGTACCAAATTATTATCTTGATATGACGGACCTAGCAAACGCCCGTGAGACTGACCCCAACAAATTTCACATTGGTCTTGGACAAGATCAGATGGCAATTATTCCTGAGACACAAGACATCGTTACTTTAGGGGCAAGTGCTGCTGCAAAAATTCTTACAGATGAAGACAAAAAAGACATCGACATGGTAATCGTCGGAACTGAATCGAGTACCGACTTCTCAAAATCTGCTGCCGTAATCATTCATGGTCTGTTAGATATTCAACCATTTGCTCGTTCATTTGAAATAAAACACGCCTGCTACGGCGGAACTGCCGCTTTACAACAGGCTCACGATTATGTCACCTTACATCCCGATCGCAAAGTTTTAGTGATTGCAGCTGATATTGCCAAGTACGGGTTAGGTACTGGCGGCGAGCCAACTCAAGGCTGCGGAGCTGTTGCTATGCTGATCACCAAAGAACCAAAATTATTGGCCTTTAATAATGACAGTGTCTTCTACTCAGAAGATGTCTATGATTTTTGGCGGCCAGCCGGTCATGACTACCCATTAGTGGATGGTCATATGTCCAATCAAGTTTATATTGATTCATTCACTCGCATTTGGGCGCAAAATAAAAAAGTGAATCAGACAGACAGCACGGACTATGCTGCCTTGAATTTCCACTTGCCTTATACGAAAATGGGACGTAAAGCTCTACGTGCAATCTTCCCAGAAATGCCTGAAGCAGAACAGCAACGACTAGAAGCTCGTTATGATGAAGCCGTTGTGTACAGCCGTACAGTCGGAAACCTTTATACTGGTTCGTTATACCTTGGCTTATTATCATTGCTGGACAACAGCGATTTGAATGCTGGTGATCGCATCGGGATGTTCAGTTATGGTTCCGGAGCCGTAAGTGAATTCTTCTCTCTAACCTTGATGGATGGATATAAGCAGCATCTGAATAGCAAAGAAAACCAAGCGCTGCTCGCAGAACGTAATCAGCTTTCGGTGGATGAATATGAAAAGATGTTCAGTGAAAAATTACCGACTGATGGAGAAACGTATACGTTCTCTGATCCGACTGATTATGCTATCAACAAGATCAGCGGCGATATTCGTTACTACAATAAATAAATCATCGAAAAAGGCCAGCTGAGTGATCAGCTGGCCCTTTTTTAGGCACAAAAATAATCTAGCAGGTCTAATGGCTAAGTGTTTTTTCTTCATTCCAGATTGCTGGAATATTTACACCCTTTTCTAGGTCTTAAACGTCTTTTTGTTTGAATTTCGTTTAAGCCTCACCATTAAGTGGAGAAATGGTTCTACTGTCTACATTTCTCTTCCCCGCTAGATTAGAATAACTTGGTAAGGAGACTTCAAATCCCTACTTCCTTTCTGCCATTTCGGCATTCACTTTGAAATGAACACTGCTTCCGTTCATTCCTGTTGTATCATTTTACAACCTTAGGGACCTACCCCTTACACCTATATTTATACCATATTTTAAGATTTTTTGCAACCGTTTACACTCTCGCTTAACTATCTTTTTTCGTGTTATAATCTTGAAGTTGGAGCTGTCATTGTGACCTAATTTTTTTGTTAAAAGTACGGTCGTTATCAAATTTAGGAGGAATTCATTTATGAATATTTTGTATATATCGATTTCAGGAAATACTCGAGCATTTGTCAAACGTTTGGAGGCGTATGCTGAAGAACAACATCAGCTAGATTCAGCAAATCCTTTAATTTCATCTAAGGAAATCTCAGAAAACAGTCCCTTCACAGTCGAGACTGATCCCTTTTTTACTTTCGTTCCAACATATCTGGAAGGCGGCAATGGGGTTGATAATGGGGATACTGAAATCCTCACTGAGGTTATGCGTGAGTATCTTGAATATGAGGATAACTACAAAAAATGTCTTGGTGTTGTCGGCAGCGGGAATAAGAATTTCAATTACCAGTATTGCTTAACTGCGAAACAATATAGCGAAGCTTTTGGCTTTCCCTTCTTAGCGGATTATGAACTGAGAGGTACCTCAGCTGACTGTGAACGCGTGTATCAAATTCTAAAAGACAAGACATAAAATTAATCATTTACTAATTATTCTATTGACTTTTTCTCATGTTAAGGGCATTCTTTTAAAAATGGTAAATTCTATGAGAGAGGCGTGTTGCAATTGAGAAAAGTCGCAATTATTGGAGTAGGACATGTGGGAAGTACGACAGCCTATACCTTGATTTCAAAAAATATAGTGGATGAATTGGTTCTATTTGATTCAAAGGATAATATTTTACAAGCAGAGCTGAACGATCTAATGGATGGACAAATGGAGCAAAATAATCAAGTTCGACTAATTGGTCCAAATGTGGCTGAACTGGCAGACACGGATGTGATTATTTTTTCTGCTGGAGACATCTCCATTTTCGAAGGAAACCCCGATCGATTCGCTGAATTGAATTTGACTAAAACAATCGTGGAAGAATGGGCACCAATTATCAAGGAGTCAGGCTTTAAAGGAATCATATTGAATATCACGAATCCTTGTGATGTGATTACTCAATATTTGCAGGAGCTTACAGGTTTCCCTCGCGAACGAGTCTTCGGTACAGGAACCTCATTAGACACTGGTCGAATGAAGCATGCGGTTAGTAAAAGTATGAAGGTACATCCTTCGGCCATTGATGGTTACGTCATCGGAGAACATGGTGAAAGCCAATTTGTCGCTTGGTCCAGTGTTCGGATCGGCGGCGTGCCAATTACTGAATCGTTGAAGGCTGAAAAACTAAAAGCATTGGATGAGGCTGCTCGTGATGGGGGTTGGGTTACCTTTAGAGGGAAGGGCTACACCTCTTATGGTATCGCGATTCAAGCCGTACGAATCGTTGAAGCGATTTTAAATGATAATCACCTTGTTGTACCGGTCAGTCATTATCGCTCGGCTGAGAGCTGCTACGTTGGCTCTCCTGCGAAGGTTTCGCAACAAGGGATCAGTGAAAGCTTTCCATTGAACCTTTCAGAATCCGAACAGAAAAAATGGCAGCATACGATCCAAACGATTCATTCCATGCATGAAACGATATAAAGATAAAGCAAAAAGGCAGGACCCCCAAGTCCTGCCTTTTTATGCGCTTTTATTGATAGCAACAATTTTATTCCAATTAAATCCGATCAACTTTGCATTAGGTGTTCGATAGTTGAAGACTTTTTCATTTTCTAAAGGTTCAAAATAATTTTTGATCGCGCGGATCACAGAGTTGTGACATACCAGTAAATAGGTATTATCTGAATCTTGCTCCAGCTCTCCCAACAACGGAACGATCCGAGCATAAACATCCATCAAGGACTCGCCATTTGGATAACGCACTGCAAATTGGGTGCGGAGTTTTAGGTAGGCTGGCTGTTCATCGCTCGTTCCATCATAATCGCCATAATCAAGTTCAATCAATCGGTCATCAACACGCATCGGTAACTGATTTTCCTCGCTTACGATTCGTGCTGTTTCACGTGCTCTTTCTAATGGGGAATGAATGATCTGAGTAATGGGTGCCTCCAGCTTGGCCACTTCTTCTGCCAATAAAGCCGCTTGCTGATAACCTGCTTCCGACAAAGCAATATCGCTTCTGCCAGTAATAATCCCCTGTTTATTCCATTCGGTTTCTCCATGTCGTGCTACATAAAGCAAATAAAACAATCCTCTCTATCATGAAAACTGAAAAATCTCGTAATAAAGATTTACGTGATTTTCAAAATATTTCGTATAATAAACTGGTAATAGCCAGTGACTTTACCACTTTATCATTAGAATGAAAGAACGTCTACTTTTTTACTGAAAATAATTGCTAGTTTTTCACACCATATGCTCGTGGAATAATCAGGTGATCAATCAGCGGAACAGAACAGTTCATAATTAATAAAATGAAGGTCATTCCCTCTGGCATTGAACTGAAGGTTCTCCATGCCATCAGCAATACTCCGCAGCAAATGCCGTAAATAATTTCTCCTCTAGATGTTGTAGGTGAGGTACTGTAATCTGTTGCCATGAAGAAGGCTCCTAACATTGTTGCTCCGCCAAAAACATGAGCAAATACAACCGTCGTGTCGCCTTTTCCGATTATAAGCGCAATGACGATTACTGTACCAATCATGCAAAGAGGAATATGCCAAGTGATCACTTTTTTATATAGTAGGAATAGTCCGCCTAAAAGTAGTAGGATTGCTGTTGTTTCCGCATTCTTCCCTGCAATCAAACCTGTCAAACTGTCAAGCATCTGACTACCACTTAAGCTTTCACCAGCTTTTGTTTGCATTAACGGTGTGGCTGAAGAAACAACGTCTAACCCACCTGTAGAAAAAAGTGGCTGAGGCTTTACATTGGCTGACATTTCCTTTACAAAAACCAGCCTTAAGACCGCACGACCAGTTAAAGCCGGATTCAACAAATTGCGACCGATTCCGCCAAAAAATTCTTTTGCAACGATGATGCCGATTGCTCCGCCTAGAACGGGATACCACAATGGAACACTTGCCGGCAGACTCATCGCCAGCAAAACACCCGTCACTGCCGCTGAATAATCTTTGGGTAAAGTATTTTTTCGAAACTTAAACCAAAGGAATTCTGCGAGCAAGCAAGTTCCGATCGCAAATAAATATAGAAGCAGCGAACGGATGCCAAAGAATATAATCGATGCGATCACACTAGGCAGCAATGCTAGTAGTACTAGCTGCATGATGCGATCTGTTTTTTCGTGAAACAACAAATGAGGCGACGCTTCCATCATGGGATAACGTGAGCTGCGCAGATCTTCAAAAGAATGGTTTTCGTTCATAGCTATGCCTGCCTTTCTTTGAGCTTTTGCTGCCCAGCAACGATATGTTCAGCTAAATGTCGGCGTGCTGGACAAATGTAGGTACAGCAGCCGCAATTAATACAGCTGTCTACATAAAGCTTCTCCAAACGATCCCAATTTTCTTTCAAATAGCTTTTTTCAAGCTGATGAGGCAAAAGACCGATTGGACAAACATCGACACAGCGAGCACATAGGATGCAAGGACTTGGTGTACTGTCTTCATCGTGGGTTTCATTAATGACGATCAGCCCATTTGCTGATTTCGTCAGAGAAGCAGCCAGCGTATCCACCGTTTTTCCCATCATAAAACCGCCCGTAATGATCTTAGAGGGTTTCCCTTCAAAGCCATTACAAAAATCGATCATATCTTCGATTGAAGTGCCGATTGGAAAATAAACATTCTTTTGCTTTTTTACATCTCCTACCACTGAGCAGATTCGATGACTCAAGGGAATTCCCGGATCAATCGCTTCGTAAACAGCCGCTGTCGTCGCTACATTGATGATCAAATAACCCAGGTCTCGCGTTGATCCATCTGCCGGAGCTTCTTTGCCGGTGAGGACTTTGAAAAGCATCTCGGTACTACCTTGGGGGTACACAGATGGGACTTCAACCACCGAAAGCTGCGGAACAGTTTGACATAATTTTCTCATGACTTCGATTGCTTCTTGCTTATCATCCTCGATTGCAATGATTCCTTCTTTTGCCGCTACCGCCTTCAGTACCAATTCGCAACCTTTGAGCAGCTTCTTCCCCTGAGTAACCATTAACGCTGCATCAGCCATTAATAATGGTTCACATTCTGCGCCATTGAAAATACAGGTATGGATATCTTCTTTAGGATTAAGTTTTACATGGCTAGGAAAGGTCGCTCCGCCCAAACCAACTACGCCTGCTGCTTCGACCCGCTCAACGATCATTTCTGGAGTTAACTCATCGATTGTTTCATGATGGATCTCACGAGGTTCTTCACGAAAATCATTTTCGATAATCACGCAGGTCATCTCATCTCCTTGACCTTGATCGATCTCTTTTACGCCGATAATCTTACCAGAGATGCTTGCATGAACATTCGCGCCTAAGCCCTCACCCATTTTGGCAATCGGCTGTCCTAAAAAGACTTTGTCGCCAACAGAAACGATTACTTCCGCAGGATCTCCAATATGCTGCTGAACTGGGATATAGACTTTTTTAGGATGGATACTCTCCACATTTTTATAATTATCTATTCCTCTCAGATGCAAGGCTGAATCTTGATGCAAATCAATGCCGCCTTTAAATACTCGCTTAACCATCACATTCCTCCAATATTCTTCGTAATTTTAGTATAACATGAACATTTTTTAGCTAAAAATAATAACCTATTATCCAAAATCGCAAATCTGATAATAAAAAAAGTTACCACAGTGTTTTTATACACCGCAGCAACTTTGTCTGTAAAATAAAAAAAGACCATCCACAACGTGAATAGTCATAATTGCGT